>CALHRB010000096.1 GCA_938038165.1 Candidatus Kapaibacterium sp.
AGGAAAAAGATAAACTTCGAGAGTTTCAAAGCCCTGTCAGAGGCGAAGAGATTATGTCAATTTGTAATCTTGACCCTTCTCCTGCTGTAGGTTTTATCAAAAAAGCTATTGAAGAAGCTATCCTCGATGGAATAATTGCAAATGATTATGATGCAGCTAAAAATTACTTACTTGAAAATAAAGACAAGTGGTTGAAAGAAATAAATATAAAACTATAATCTTTTATTATCTTCTCTTCTCAGATTCAGTTTTTTCTGAGTAAAACTTCATTTTTTTTACTTATATTTGAACTCATTTTTATTTTACATTAGGCTTATATGCTTGATTATTATAACATTAGCGACCAATACAGTGAAGAAGAAAAACTCGTTGCATCCACAGCGCGTTCTTTTTCCGAAAAATATGTTCTTCCTGTGATCGAAAAATATTACTCAGCCGGACAATTTCCCATGGATTTAATTAAAATCATGGGAGAACTTGGTCTCCTCGCTGTTACTCTTCCATCAAAATATGGAGGTTCTGAACTCAATTATGTTTCCTATGGTATTGCCATGCAAGAACTTGAACGAGGTGATTCTGCGATCAGATCCTTTGCCTCAGTTCAAAATTCTCTTGTTATTTATCCAATTTTAACTTACGGAACAGATGAACAAAAAAATAAATTTCTGCCAAAACTTGCCTCAGGTGAATTTATTGGTTGCTTTGGGCTAACAGAGCCTGACTTTGGTTCTAATCCCGGTGGTATGCTCACAACTGCCACTAAAACTAATAAAGGATATATACTAAATGGGGCTAAAATGTGGATAACTAACGGTTCCATTGCAGATGTTGCTGTTGTCTGGGCAAAATTTGAAGGCAAAGTTAATGGTTTTATCGTTGAAAAAGGAATACCCGGATTCAATTCAATTGAAATGAAAGGTAAGCATTCTTTGAGAGCATCTGTTACATCAGAGTTAATTTTTAATGATTGCCTCGTCCCATTGAATAACCGTCTTGAAATCGAAGGTCTTCGCGGTCCTCTAAGTTGCCTGAATCAGGCTCGATATGGGATTTCCTGGGGCGCAATAGGTTCTGCCATAGCTTGTTACGAAACTGCTCTTAATTATGCCAAAACAAGAATTCAATTTGGAAAACCCATTGCTTCTTTCCAGATAATTCAGGATAAACTTGTTTGGATGCTAAACGAGATTACTAAGGCTCAATTGGTATCTTATCATTTAGGAAGATTAAAAGATAAAAAGATTGATAGACCACAACAAACTTCTCTTGCTAAAAGAAATAATGTGGATATCGCACTTCATTGTGCTCGTCTTTCCAGAGAGATTCTTGGTGCCAACGGCATTCTCAATGAATATCCGATTATGAGGCATATGGCTAATCTCGAATCTGTCAAAACTTACGAAGGCACTCACGATATCCACACTCTCATCCTTGGGGCTGATATTACTGGAATTGATGCTTTTTCTTAATCCTTTCTAACTTATTATATCAATTCTCAATTTTCCTTTTCTTTTGATTATTTCAATTATAAAGTCAAATTGAATATTGAATCCATTTTTAATCGCTGGTTTGAATACTGTTCTCTTTGTCAATCCCTCAATTTCATTTTCAAAACCGTCAGGGTTTTTATTTTTATTTATTGTTTCCTTCACATTTCCATATGCTGATAGTTTTACTAAAATCCTCGTCGTAAAGTCTTTCTTTTTATACTTTATTATTAACTTTTCAATTTCCTTTTGGAAAGTAACAAAATCAACAAAATCGGGATTTTGATTGTCATCATTTTTTGAAAAATATTCTTCTTCCTCATAAATATCGAATTCTATTTCACTCTGATAATCTCTTCCATTTCTAAAGAAAGAGCCATCAATATTCATTGGAGCTGCATTTTTAAAACTAGTAACAAAGCCACCGTTCATTGCACTACTTCCTATGGCATAATCGGAAACATCTTCAGGCATAGGTAAAGGTTGTTTTACAACTTCATATTTTCCATCAGCCCTCTTAATATAATCTTCAGCCACAAATGATGTGTAGCTTGTAAGCAAATTATAATTTAAGCCTAATTCTATTATCTCTTTCTCTCTGTTTTTATCAACCAGTAAATTTTCGTAATCGCCAAGCATTTGAATTTTATTTCTTGCCCATAAATATGCTAAAGCATTTCCTTCAATATTTTCTGCGAATTTTTCCACTGGTATAGAAACCATAAGCTCCATATTTCCACTTTTTCCTTTAACGATTATCTCACCTTTTAGTTCGCCTTTCCACTTGCCATGTATTATTATAGGTCTTTCAGCCAAAACATCAGGGATGGAAATTGGTTCAACATCATAAGTTTTAAATCCTTTATATTCAACCCTAATGTCCGTCATTATTGGAGATTTAACATAATTGAAAAATTTTTCGGTTACTTCACTGGAATTTTCAGGACTTGTTAAAATAAATGGTTCACTCATTCCTGCTCTTGCCATTCCCTCTATCAGGAACCTGTTCACGCTACTTCCGATACCAAACGCAAAAAGATTTGATTTATTTAAATTATTTTTGATTAATTCAAATGCTTCGATTTCAACTGTAACATAACCATCAGTAATCACCAGAAAAGATCTGGAAAAACCCTCCTCTTTTGGGTATTTAAATGCTTTTTTCAAGGCAGGAAGCAGTTCTGTTCCACCATAGCCATATTCTTTATTGATAAAACTTAATCCCTTTTCTATATTTTCCTTTGTAGCATTTAAGGACACATCAGACAAAAAACTGGAAGAACCTGAAAAAAGAAGGATATTAAATTTATCTTTTTCATTAAGGTTATTCAAAAAATTTCTCAATAAATTTTTGCTGATATCAAGTGGAAAGCCATACATCGAACCAGATACATCAACAATAAAAATGTATTCTCTTGGAACAATTTCTCTCTTTTCAATCCTTCTTGGCGGTTGCAGCATCAGAAGAAAAAAGTTTTCCTTGATTTTGCTATCCTGGTTATTTGAATTCTGATTGATCAGCAAACCTGTCTTAATCTTATCACCCGATAGTCTGTAACTTAGAATAAAATCTTTGTTCCCCTTTTCCAGTTCGGATTCTTCGATTTTTATTTTTGCCCGGCTATGATCATCATTTATAAATTCAGGGTAGATTTTGTGAGATTCAGATTTTATTTCTTCGATTTTCATTCCAGCATCAATCTGAAAATTAATATCGAATTTATATTTTGGTTTCTCCCCAGAATGTTGATATGGAGAATTAACAAATTTGTCATTATCATTGGCTTCTTCAATTGTTTTATTTGTATATCTTGGACCTACAACTGTCGGATAAACAAACTGATATAAGCCTGCTTCGGGTATCAACAATTCAGTGTACTTTAATTCAATTTCTATTAAATCACCAGGAAGTAAGTTTGCAACATTCATTTGAAAAACATTTGGTCTTTCCTGTTCAAGCAGGCTTGCACTTCTACCTTCCTTTTTTGCAAATTCATAAGTTTGACGCGCCTTTTCCTTTTCTTGAACAATAGCTTTTAGTATTCTATCGCCTATTTTCATTTCCATCGAATATACGGCAGCCTTTGTAGAAGCAGGAAAAACATAAATCGCTTCAATAGTCTTCTTACCATTATTTTTGTAAGATTGTTTAACTGTTACATCCGCAATTACTCCGCTAATTTTTACTTCGGCTATAGTAGATAGCAATGGAAAATTCTCTAACTCTCCCTCTGTTTTAATCATGAAATATGGGGACAGAGTTCTATTGCTATCAATAAGAGTTGATTCCCTCTGCATCGCAATACCAGGATAATAACTCATCATAATGAAAACTCCAATTAATATTAAAAAATGCTTTTTATTTTTTACTGAAAAGACAATTTTTTTCACTTTAGATCTCCCTTTTTTTTCAAATGATTAAAAGATATATCCTTAAATTTGTATTATGTTTCAAAAAAAGTTTTAAATATGAAATTTATTAAAACATTTTTAATAATATTAATAACATTATTTTCAACAGGATCATTATCTGCGCTTGATTCTCTTGAAAGAATCAGTTTTGACATAGCTCAAAAACAATTGGATGCTTATAACAGTAAAAATTTGGATGTGTTTCTTTCGGCTTATACAAATGACGTTGAAGTATATATTTTTCCAGACAGCTTGATTTACAAAGGAATTGAAAATATGAGAAAAGTATATAAAGATTTTTTTGAACGCTCACCTAAAGTCATTTGTAGATTAATAAACAGAATAGTTAACGGAAAATTTGTTATTGATTTTGAATTTATAACCAATCATCACTCTGGTATTGATTTCGAGGCTGTAGCAATGTATCGAATTGAGAACGGATTAATCAAGAAAGTTTGGTTCCTGCCCAAAAAACAACTTATCTGAAATAAATTTCAGCATCAGAAAAATCTGATGTGTGATGATGTTTAATTTAAATTATTTTTCATATTCAATTGCATTTATTCATTTTATTAATAATTTTGCTGGTTTATAAGCTTTATTAA
>CALHRB010000097.1 GCA_938038165.1 Candidatus Kapaibacterium sp.
TTATCCAGAGTGTCAAGTGCTTTTTGATATTCCTCAATGTTTACTAATGCAATACTTTTCTTTAGCAGTGCCTCTGTTGAAAGGGGTGATATTTCAATCCACATTTCACAAAAATCGAGAGCCTCGTTGAATCTTTCTTTATCAAAACAATAATCTATGATGCCTTCGATAACATCAATACTGGGATAAATAAAATCTCGCTTATCAGATTTTTTCAGACTCTGACGATATTCACTGATTTTTCTCTCGATTTCGTCAAAATTCTTATTCTCAAAATTATCTTCGTCGAAACTTGTATAACTCATCTTCAAAAAAATTACTATAAAATCAGGGCAACAACTTTGTGATTTTTTTTGAAATAAACAAAAAAACTTTTCCTCATTCCATTGAGAAATTGATTCTATGAATTACAAAGTTGATAAAGTTTAAGACGTAATAAAAGGTAAAGTAATTGAAAAAATCTTGATGTCATTTTTGCCTAAACTATCTACTGTTGCAGTCCCGTTCATAACTCTGATAAATGAACTGGCAAGAGCAAAGTTAAGAAAAATATCATTTTTGTCTTTTTCGATTAATTCGATAACATTAATTGAATTTGATTTAAATAAACCAATATATTCATCAATTAAACCATTACCGTTGGATATTAATTGAATTTCAGTGCTGTTTTCCAATTTATTTTCCTGTGCAAAAATCTCTACTGACTTGTTATAATTCCCTGCAGATAAAGATTTAGCCGCAAAATACAGAGCATTTGTCAATAATTCAGGAACAACAAAGCATTTAGCTTTCTTACTATCATCATTACTATTAAAAACAATTGAACTAAAAGCACCATCTTCATCTATTATTTTCTGTAGATTTTGGATGATCTCGTTGAATTCGACCATCGTTGCTTTTTCAAAAATATTATTTCCACTTTGTAAAATATAATCATCCATATCAGAAATTATTGTATATAATTCTTCTGAACTTTTGATTGCATCATGAGCAAACGAATTCAGCTCGTTGTCATCACTGTAGCTTTTTGTTTGAATAAGTTGCAAGTTACCAAGCAATGTAGTCAATATATTCCTGAATTTATGACTGATTTTTGTCATAAAGTAAGTCTTTTGCTCATTAGCTTCTTTAGTTAATTGCTCTGCTAAACGGATTTGTTTGGATTTGATCAGCCTCAATTCTTCAGCCAGTTTATCCTTTGTTACATCTCGTCCAATTGCATAAATCAGCTTATCTTTACTCGAAATAGTGAAAATCCAGCTAATCCAGATAGCAGAATTTTCTTCAGATTTCATTTTGGTTAATGCCTTCAAAGAAAACTCATTTTTATAGTGCGTTGCATCTTTTAAAATTTTTGTTAATTCATCTTTTTCTTCGGTAAAATCATATATACTCTTGCCTATAACCTCATTTAGCGGAATACCAAAAATGTCCTGAAATGCAGGATTAACAGATTTCCAAACCCCGTCAAAACTAAGTACACCGATTATATCCTTGGAAGCCATTAGTATTCTTCTTTGTGACCTTGTCATTTTCTCTGCTATGTCTAATGCTCTTGTTTTGCTCGATATCATAGATATCACAAAAAGGAAAATTATTAAACTGATTGCTAATGAAGCAAATAGCACAAAATTTGGAATAATTTGTTCGAGACTTCCACCAAAATATGGTACAGATGAGAAATTTACTACTAAATTTCTATCGGCAATTTCGAAGTCCCTTCTGTCGGTTATAGCAGGAACGAATCCAGATCTTAGTAAATCATAGTTCGAGGAATGGAAAATTTCCTCTACTTTTCCTTGATTATTTGTTTGTGTAATATTAAAAATAATACTTGTGTCTGACGGGCTTCCTTTGCCGATAGCTGATTTGAAAAAATTGTAAGTATTTATTAACATAACAACAGCACTTTCGAAATTCTGATAACGATCCTTCTCTGTTTCAGTTGGATAATCCTTTTTATAGACTGGAGATATTATAAACATAAAAAGGGAATCATTAAACATTTTAAAAGCTGGAGTAGAAATTGTTTTACCTTCCTTCCTCGCCAATTCGATCTTCTCATTTAATATTTCATTTGTCGCGAAATCAAAGCCCCTAAGTTTGAATGTATCATTTTCGGGAACGATAAATTCCACTGGATAATAATATTTTCTATAACCTGTTGGTTTAATCTGATAATCATAATAACCCTGAGATTGAACATAATGAAGAAATTGGTCCAAGAATGAATTATCAACTTTCTGAACAGACATTAAAGATGTTATAGATGAATAAGTTTTTGTTGGGATAGAACCATACAAAAGGAAATAATCCCTTACAACCTGCACCATATTATCGTAAAGAGATCGCATTGATTGCTGTACTTGAATAACAGAACGATAATTCATGTCTATTCTGTTCATTATTGAGGTAACAGCCTTATCAAAAGCAGCTCGATTATCACTAATTATTTTATCTTTTGTAAAGAAGTAAGCCAGAAAGCTAAGGGCAATTAATAATACAAGAACAATGTATGCGGGATATGATTTTTTAAAATCGAAGAGAGCCGATTTTTTCATGGCTGTCTGTTTAAGAACACTATCGAGGTTTAAATTTTCATTGAATATTTCGCTATCCATAGCTCTGTCCTATTCCTTTTATTGTTTTTTTTCAGATTTAACAATTTTCACTATTTCACCTGGAAAAGTGTAAATGTTTATTGGTTTTGAAATAAAATAATCAAAACCCGCATTTAAAAGACTTTCTTTGGTTAAATTTCCCGATAATCCTGTCACGGCTATGATAGGTATCTTTACGTAATAAGGAATGGCTCTTATCAGCTCAAGCAGCTGAGTCCCGTGTATATCAGGAAGAAGTATATCAATAAGAACTGCTGAAGGTTTATTATCTTTTAACCATTCCAATGCCTCTCTACCGGTGAAGAACTGAACACATTCGAATCCGGATTTGGAAAGCACTGTTGATATCAATTTATTGACAGGTTTATTGTCCTCAATAACACATACCAATAATTTTTGAAAATCCATTTTTATATTTTTCCTAAATGATTCCCTAATATATGTAATTTATCGGTAATTTTTTGTTTTATTGAATAAAATGTGAAAAATAAGAGAACAACTTTGCGTTGTATTATTGAACAACAGTAATTTCAACTCTTCTGTTCATTAACTGTCCTTCGGGGGTTCTGTTATCCCCAATCGGATACAAAGCACCGTCACCTCTTGAAAATATTCTTGATAGTGGAATACCATTTCTTTGAAGATATCTAACTACTGTATTCGCCCTTTCTATTGACCTTTCACGGTTTTGCTCAGGAGTACCCTGGTTGTCAGAATGACCTACAATTCTTACGGTTGCTTTTGGATTTGCTCTAAGAAATTCAACAATGTAATTCAAGTAGTTTTCAAGTCTTTCATTCAATTGAGTGCTTCCTGAACTTTCGTAATTAAATCTCCTCATTTCTCCTGGTCTTATGACTATCGCTGGAGCTTTCGGAGGGGTTGGTTTTTCTATTGTTACAGTATCTATTGTCGGACTTTCTGCTGTTATTCCGGGTAAACTTGGAACAATAACAGCGATTTCTTTTAATTCAAGTGGTCTGAAGGTAATGAGTTCGGGCAATATTTTACCACGAAGAACCTCGGAACTGGCTAGATAAGGCGTTGGTTCAACATAAAATGGATTGAATGGGACTGTATCTGTCTTAACATTATCAAAACCAAATTTAAAATTAAACCCTATTCTCGCCTGCACTGCACTTCTTGACGAATTATAACCTGTAAATATGTTAGTTCCGTAACTGAATATTATAAATGGCGTGAAGAAAACCCTTGCTTCATTATTAAAATCAGCTATCAAAATATCATAGCTTATACCTAAATGACCCCCAAATCTCATTTTTTCTGGTTTAATATTAACCGGTTGATCTTGTGAAATAGCTCCTGTATTATCAAATTGGGTTTTGTGTATCCATTTGCTCGAGGTGAGTATTTCAATGTCTAATCCGGTAAAAAGCTCAAAATACTTGACAGGTAATCTTAAAATTGCCGATGGTTGAATAATAAAATATGTAGTTGATGTTTCTGCTTTAAATCTTGTGTTAAGTGAGTCATTGTAAGGTTCCGAGTATGAATTAAAAAAAGATTTGTCTATCAAATGAAGTCTTAATAAGGCACCTAAATTATTGGTTGTCGGAAACCATTGTCCAAATAATCCAAAGAATGCTCCACCCCCAAAACTATTATTATATGATATTATGGGTCGCTCACGAACATAATTATCCCTCAAATTGAAATCTCCAAAATAATAACCTGGATTTGTTCCCGTTGTTACTCCGAACCACCAATCTCCCCTACTCCTTGTGAATATGACAGTGTCTTTATTTGCAAGTGTTTTTAAACTAAAAAACTCATCAGCCAAATTGTCATTTGATTTAATTTTTGTTTGAACTTCATTTTTATTCTGAGGTGTTTCAGAATAGGAAGCTAAGACAGAGAAAAAAAATAATATCAGAAAAAAAATAATTTTCATCCTAAATTTATAAATCCTAATAGTATCAATTTATGATTTTATATTTATCGGAATATAATTAAATTTCTCAACATTTGATTACTCTATTATAATGAATTTTCGACTAACCTCACCATTTGGCGAGATGAGTCTTAACAAATAACTACCAGTTACATATCTTGATAAATCTAAAGAAAACTTATAACTACCATTATTGTAATAACTTTCAAACTGTTTTAATTGTTGTCCATCGGAAGTTATAATCTCCAATTTATGCATTCCATCCTCGATTAAATTCATCAAAACATCAATTTCTCCGTTTGTTGTTGGATTTGGATATATTTTCAAATCTAATGGTGCAAGAGAGAAAACTACATCCATATTATACTCAGATATACAATTTTCTTCTATTCTGATTGAACCATCAACTTTTTCAATCAGCAGATTTAAAGTATCAAGGGGCGAAAAATCCAGGAGTCGAATTTCCTCATAATTTCTATCCCCCCTTAATACTGTTACCTTGATTGTATCCAGAGTTCCTTTAAGATTTAATTCCGCCAAGAAATCAACAGTGTCTTTTCTCGTTAAATGTCGTGTTAATTGAAATTCCTGATTATTTATTTCCAACAACTTATTAGGTATCTCAACTTTTATTCTGGACAATATTTTTTTATCTGAATAATATCCCGTTTGATTTTCAATTATAATAGGTATTATAATTTTCTTATTAGGGCTTGAAATGATATGTGGAATTTTTGCAGAAATTTGATTTTTTAATATGGTATTTATGGTGTCATAATAAATTTCAGTATAACAATTTCTCCAAATTTTGATTGAAC
>CALHRB010000098.1 GCA_938038165.1 Candidatus Kapaibacterium sp.
CCAAATAATTCTGTTGTATTAGCTTCTCTTTCAAATTATCATATTTTTCTTGGTCAAAAAGAAAAGAGTGAGCAATACCTTAATAAAGCCATCTCTATGTCACCCAATACCCCTATTGTATTATTAAAGGCAGCTATTTCAAAGGAAGCTATGGGTGAAAGAGATAAAGCTTTGGACTACATAAAAAAATATATTTTGGCAAATGGTCAATTAATTGATATTTTACAAAGCAAACGATTAGCAAAATTAAGAGAAGACCAAAGATTTATATCTATGATCAAATAAATTTTTTTTATTAATTTTCTAAAATTTGTATGCAGACAATTACATTAACTTTCAATGGAACGAATTTGGATTTGAGTCCAATTCCGCTTATCACTGATAACATTATTGACTGGCAGCTTGATCTTGCACAAACAAATCCTCCATTGCTGCCTCCAAATCTTTTTTCTATTAATATTTTCTATTTAGAAAATAATTCGATAAAAAAGGTTCTAAAACATTCTGTAACCAATTTACAAAATATAGTGACAGACATATCTGAAATAAGCAATGGGAATGTAAAAATTACTTTCCTGTTACATTATTGCAATTCCCAAGTTGTCGTATTTTATGATATTGATGTTGTAATAAGAAGACCAACTCATTAAATTGTATTTATTTTTTAAACTTAACAGGAAACCTTTATGCCAATAATCAATCTATTAATTCAACCAGATGGAAGTGTAGTTCTTACACCTCAGATCCAACTCGGTCATGATCAAAATATCCTTTGGCAAAGGATACCAGAATCTCTGCCATTTTCGTTGAGCTTTGTACCAAATAATGCTATAAATGGATTAGTTTTTGTATCCTCTTTAAATTCATTGAGTTGTAAACAAGAAATTAATACTTCAATATTTCCTGGATTTCAAGGCTTTACTCAGATTAAGATGTTCACAGCGGCAATTCAAAATTCACCTGGACAAACTTCACTTACAAACAAGGATACGGATATAGTCATTCGCAGGTAATTTTCAATAATTAAAATGTAAAAAAAGATGGAATCGCTAAATGAAACAAAATTATTTGAATTTAAACACGCAGCGGATGGGACAGATGAAAGTGGATTTCAATTTAAAAGTATGATACCTATTCTACAGCAACTTGACAAGCTAAAATTTAAATTTTGGAGTGCTGTTGAATAACATTATACTCTGGATTGATTTTTTATAATAATTATTGTTTTACTCATATTATCAATTATTCTGATTAAAGATGGAAGATCTTTCTGTCATATATAAGGAAATTGAAAAATTAAAAGAAGAAAACAAAAGACTTCGGGATGCAATTGGTGAATTAAAAATATTAAACGACGTCTCGATGAGTCTTGGAACTGAAATATCTGAAGACAAAGTTCTTGATATAATAATTAAAAAATGCATAATCCATCTTGGAGTTGAACAAGGGGTAATTAATTTATTAGATGAAACCGACAGTGAAAAGCAATTAAAAACAATCATCAGGAAATCGGATTCCAAAGCTCAAAACTTTTCTTTTCATCTTGGAGTTCAAATTGCTGGCAAAATCATTAGAGATCAAAGAGGATTAATCATCAATGATATATCGAATGATCCCAGATTTAAATTTGAAGAAAAACATATAATTGGTATCAGGTCACTTATAGCTGTACCTATGCTAATTAGAGGAAAAGTTCTTGGCATAATTGTTTTGTACAACAAACAAAAAGAAGAAAGTTTCAGAGATAACGACTTAAAGATATTATCCATCATAGGGGTTCAAACAGCTCAAATACTATATAGCAAGAGAGCCTATGAAAACGAAATGAAGATGAGACAGGAAAAATTGGGTGCCGAAGTCGCTAACAAATTAAAAAGTGAGTTTCTCGCAAATATGTCACATGAAATAAGGACTCCTTTGAATTCTATCCTTGGCTTCAGTGAAATTTTGTTAGAGAAAACCGACATTGAGCACGACAGCAAGGGAATGATAAAAACAATTATAAAAAGCGGCAGAAACCTTCTTACATTAATTAACGATATTTTAGATTTATCAAAAATCGAAGCAGGCAAAATCGAATTGAACAATGATAAAGTTGACGTAATCCTTGCAATAAAGGAGGTAGCCGGCATTTTTACAAATGAAATTGAAAGAAAAGGAAATAGGCTTGAAATTGAATATTATGGCAGTTCTAAGATTTCATTTCTGCTTGATGAAAACAGGTTGAGACAGGTAATTATTAATTTGGTAGGTAATGCTAATAAATTTACAGATAATGGAAAGATTAAAATTAGAATTACTCAGGAATATTTAAAAAATAGTCATAAAGGAAATCTTTTAATAGAGGTCATAGACAGTGGAATTGGTATAGCTTTAGATCAACAGGAAAAGATATTTGATTCTTTCACTCAGGAGTCTTCTGAAACATCAAGAAAATTCGGTGGAACTGGTTTAGGGTTAACAATTAGCAAAAGATTGATCGAAGCTATGGGAGGAACAATTGGAGTAAATAGTTCTCCCGGATCCGGCTCGATTTTTTGGGTATCTTTCAAAGAAATTGATTGCTGGGCTAATGATGAATTTAGAATAGAAGAGACCGATAATACTATCAACATTGAAGAAATAAAATTTCTGCCTCAGACCATCATTGTTGCAGATGATGATGAATTAAACAGGAAATTAATCAGAGAATTTCTTATTAACACAGATATAAATATCATTGAAGCTACAAATGGTCAGGAAGTTCTTGAGTTGATTGATAAAATTACACCCGATCTGATCCTGATTGACACTGCCATGCCAATCCTTGATGGTCTGACTACAACAAAGATAATCAAGAATAATTCAAGATTTAAAAATATTAATGTAGTTGCTTTGACAGCTCACGCTATGAAAGAAGAAGAAGAAATAATAAGGGGGTCTGGAGTTGACGGTTATTTGACAAAACCATTACCAAAAGCCACTTTATTTATTGAATTAATGAAGTTTTTAAAATACGAAAAAATAAATTATTTATATGACGCTTCATCTGGAAATAATAATGGATTTGATTTTTCGACAATTAGGAATTTGCAGTTAGATTATAATTTAAAAATTGAGCTTTCAACAATTTTTCTAGAAAAAGTAGCTGAATTAATAAATATCCCGGTTATAAGAAAAATTAAAGAGTTAGGAAACCAAATATCAGTATTTGGTTACAATAATAGCTTGATTCCCTTGTTTGAATTTGGAAAACACATAGTATTTCTGGCAGATAATTTTAGAGTTTTTGACATTAACAGAAACTTGAAAGAATTTTTAGATTTCCTGTATAATATAAACGAGGTAGCAAAGAACTGAAATGAATCTATATAATATTGTTGAATATGAAAAAAAAGTGCTTCAAGTTGAAACCAAGTTAAATAACAAGATTGATAGTATAACATTACGAGGAATTCCTTCCTCGCCAGGAATATCTTATGGGTATGCTTTTGTTATTGAGCCCGAGACAGTAGTTATACCAACCGATATAATAGACAAGACTAAAATAGCTTATGAGTTGGAAAAATTCGAAATTGCCAAAAACGAATTAATATCTGAGTATTATCTAGCACTTCGTAAAGTTCAATTCGAATCCAAAAATATTCATGCAGTTATTGAAACAAATATACTGATTATCTCCGACTCTTTTTTGTTAAATGGTATCAAACGAAGAATAGAAAGTGGCTACTCTGCTGAAAGTTCCATTATTCAAGAATTTGATGTACAAAAACAATATCTTCAAGAAGCTAATGATTTTCTCCTCAGAGAAAGAGCTATTGAACTTGATAATATCAAGGAAAGAATTTTAGAAAAATTAAGAAAAAAACAAATTAACCGTGATATTTCCCCAGGAAAATTAATTGTTTCAAAATATGTTAGCCCAACGGATGTAATTAATTTTAAAGATGCAAAAATATCTGCCATTATTACTGAACTTGGTGGTATCTCATCGCATAGTTCCATCCTTGCCCGAGCATATCAGATTCCGGAAATAATAGGTGTGAAAAATGCAACTGAACTAATAAAAGAAAATGACTTTATTATAGCTGATGGTTATAAAGGATTAGTTATAGTCAATCCAGACAGGGAAACGTTAAATGAATATGAAAGGTTTAAAAGTAAGGAAAAAGCTTACAGAAAACGTTTAGGTAAATTGATATCATTACCTTCGGAAACCAAAGATAAACATAGGATTTATTTAAAAACAAATATTAATGTTCAAGGGGACTTGGAAACAACTCTGATGCTTTCAACTGATGGAATTGGCTTAGTCAGGACAGAAATTCTGTTAAATAATTTAGATAAATTTCCCGATGAAACGGAACAATACCAATGGTACAAACACATAGCCGAGCAAATCTATCCTAACTCGGTTACTTTCAGGGTATTTGACGTAGGAAGTGATAAAGATGCTCCAGGTATGCCCTATAAAGAAACTAATCCAGCTCTTGGATTTAGAGGAATAAGATTTCTACTTCATCGAAATGATTTGTTAAAGACGCAATTAAGAGCTATATTATCAGCATCGGCAACTAAAAATGTTTCGGTTATGTTACCAATGATTACCGGAATCAATGAAATAATCAAAGCCAAAGAGATTTTTGAATCGTGCAAAGAACAATTAAAAGCTGAAGGTAAGCTGTTCGATAATAATTGTCCTTTTGGAGTGATGATTGAAACACCTGCTGCAGCTATCCAATCCTATGTATTTTCGAATTATGCTGATTTTTTTAGTATTGGAACAAATGACTTGACACAATACACACTGGCTGCAGATAGAACTAATGAATTAGTCTCCGATGTATTTGATTCATTTCATCCAGCAGTTTTAAAATTAATAAAAATGACAATAGAATCAGCAAAAGGCGCCGGGATACCTGTTAGCATCTGCGGTGAGGCAGCCGGTGACCCGGCAATGGCAATATTACTGCTGGGGATGGGCATTAACAGTCTCAGCATGAGC
This sequence comes from Candidatus Kapaibacterium sp., assembly GCA_938038165.1. Classification (GTDB taxonomy): domain Bacteria; phylum Bacteroidota; class Ignavibacteria; order Kapaibacteriales; family UBA2268; genus CALHRB01. The sequence continues at coordinate 4,985 of CALHRB010000098.1, forward strand.
GCGAGTGATTTGCCGCGCATCAAGTCCGTGATACGAACAATCACCCG
>CALHRB010000099.1 GCA_938038165.1 Candidatus Kapaibacterium sp.
AATCCTGGAAAATATAATAGAGATGATAAGAAAAGGAAGAGCTAAAAACCATAAAGTCCGTAATATGCTTTTGCTCGATTGACTGAATAGAAAAACTCTGTTCATCTGAACCATTAACAATAGTATTAAAGGGATAGAAATTTCCTGCAAAACCCTGAGGAAATGACTTATATAACCGATTGTAAATATGTCTCTACCCGAAAAATAACCTATTATTTGATTATTTATGTGTTGAAAAAAAACAATATAAAAAGAAAGTAGCAGGACAAAGGTCAGAACAATTGTTAATGTATATTTTCTTGGATCAATAGCAAGTAACAATAAAAGAAAAGGGAAAATGACAATGACAAAATAATCGGTTATTACAGCAAATAGCAGAAAAACACTTGTCATCACAGAATTTAACACAAACGATTTTCTTTCCTGATTAATACTGAATAAAAAATAAAGAAAGCAAAGAAAAAAGATAATAGGGATAATCATTGGATTGATTATTTTGCCAAAAAATATGGCACTTGCTTGAACCGAGAAAATTGATGTTGAAAACAAAGAAGATAGAATATCATCTGTTATTTGTTTTGATATTAAATAGAATATGAATACTGAAATCAAACCCAAGAAAACCAACATAAGCCGCGTAAATAAAAAACCATAATTTGAGTCAGACAGTTTGATTAAAGCATAGGTTAAACCATTTGAGAGTGTCATTTCAGAATATGGTAATTCAAAGATACTGTTAACTGATTTTGAAAATCTTAAGAAACCTTTTTCAAGAGATGTTAAATCGTTTGTTAGTGTGTTGGTTCTTAGCCATAATGAAGCTAAAAAAGCGATAATAATAATCGGCAGAATTTTAAAGCTAAAAGTTAATTTCATTTGTAAATCACTTATTTTTTTAATGGAGTTTTAACTTCTATCAAAACAGTCCTGCAATAAAACCTTCCTTCGGGAATATTATTGTCATAGGGCAAAATTGAAGGACCAATACCAACAATATCTGTTATTTTAGCGTTTGGATTTATTGTTTGGATATAATTTTTGACTGAATTTGCCCTGTCAGAGGAAAGCTTGTAATTGTATTTTAATTCACCAAGTCTATCGGTAGAGCCTGTTATTGCAACAGTTGAATTTTCTTTGATAGAGCTTTTGAGAAAATCATTAATCATAATTTTATTTTGTTTGGAAATATCGAATCTGTCGAAATCAAATACAATTAGGTTAAGTCTTCCAACTTCGAAACTATTTAATTCTTTGGATATATTTATATGGATATCCTTTTTCTCCTGACTGTTATCAGAGGCAATTACGGTTAATTCTGCTTTTAGCGGAGAGTTAGTTTTTATCTTTGAACCGATATGATTAATCAATTCTATTGTCAATGGAAAAGAGATTTTAAATAAACCATAATCCTGATTATTGATTTGACCTTGTGCTTTTATCAGTCCATCAAAAGCAATAAAATTCCAACCCGATAGCTTAATGTCCTTGTTTAAATCGAAACTAAAATGGATTTCATCTTGTGTTGAGGTATATTCAAAGAATTTTGAATGAACAACAGGTTTTAATATTTCAGGATAATCAGATGTAATTTCGACTCTGCGGTTTTCCTGATATCCTTCAATATAATCTCTGCTGGTAGGTAATTTGGGGAAATCTTGAGCTTCAGTAATGATTCTGTCTTTAGATATGTTCCAGCGATTCATAATATAATCAGCAACACTCGCAGCCCTTGATTCAGCTAATTTTATTCGGTCTTTTTGGTTCGAAAACTCTTCTCCGTCTGTAACGCCTGTTACTTTGATTTTGGCTTTGGGATTGATTATCATTCTGCTGCCGATAATATCAAATAAATTATAATAAATACTCAGGGTTTCCTTTGGCAAATTGTCCTCGCTAAAATTATTTGTGTTAATAGTATTAATATACTTAGATTTAATCACTGCAGAGGCACTGTCGAAGAAGACGTAGTTGAGAAGGGGATAGGTTTGAGTCACCATCGTTTCAAGAATCTTTACTGGTTCTGATTTAAATACCTGGATGATTTCAGGCTTAACTGTCTCGATTGGTGGAGCCGGCTTGGGAGGATCTGGAAGATAAATTGTTTTGGTTCTAATGAACTTTTGCTTTTCTCCAATATCGAACTTTCTGCTGATTTGAACTCCAAATCTTAAAATATTAGTATGCCATTCGTTATCAGTTAAAACAGAATTTAAAGCATATCTGAATGATAGTTCTGGTTTGATTATAAATCCGTTATCTAGTAAAAATTCAGTTCCTATGGCAAGAGAAGCTCCGTAAGAACTGCCGGCATTTGTCATTTCTCCATTTTCGACAGTTCTTTTTCTTTTCATTTCAGGGAAAAGTATTTTCTCGGGCTTTATAATTTCTTCAGTGTTCTCAAATTTGGCACCGAAAATTGGATGACCGGCATCAGCTGTTAATTTTAGTTCTAATGGAAAATTAATAGGAATTTTATATGATATACCTACATCAATCAGTAAATAATCAAGATACCCATCAAAATTATGTTTTCTTATTAAGGGCACATAATTATAAGTTTGCTCGTCATAAACTTCATAGGACGAAGTCATTTCGGTTAATGTAATGGGTCTATGGTCATAAATAAACCGAAGGATGAAATTTAATTGATTTGGCAAAAATTCATATTCACCGCCAAGACCTAAATAATAGCCTAAATCTGTCCCATTGTTAAAAAAGCCACAATCAGAGCCGCCGGGGATAATTGGTAAATTTGTTTCGTTCCATATGTGATTTAGCCCTCCTGTCAATCCTATTGAAATGTATTTTGATTTTATAGGGTCTCCTGTCAAGGTGTCGTTAATCTGAATTTGAGTCTGGGATTGAATTAATCCACAACAAATTAATAACAGAAAAAAAATAGTATATATTTTATGCATTTATTTCTCAGATATAATTAAAACCAAATAAAGAAATACTTGATTTTTTATTTTAGTTACACTTAATTTTCGACAATTTATTAAATTTTTAAATATCGAAGTATTTTTTTATTTTTAATGGTTAATTTTTCTCAAAGGATATAAAATGAAGAAATTATTGGTACTACTGTCTTTTTTAATTTCGTTTAGCCAGTTCTTAAAAGCAGAATTTATTGTAAAAAACGATAACGGCAATCCAAAATCGGCCTACATCACCGCACCATTCAAAAGGTGGGAAGAATCAGTTATGTTACAGCCAAACGGACCCTGCAAAATTTTGAAAATTCAGGTTTATTTTTCGGGAAATCAGCCAAATGAAGATTCATTACTGATTGTCGCTGATGCAGCCGAAGGAAGCATACCTCCTACTGAATTTGTTTGGCACTATGCACTTTTGACACCACCTGTTAAATTTAGCTATGACGGAGTTCCGGGGTGGAAGGAGTTTGACATAAGTGACAGAAACTTGCGGGCAGAAGGTCTCGACAGAATTGTTGTTCAACACATTATTAGCGATAAAGGCCCATATTTTACTTACGACAGCGATGGCACAAGTTCCCCACTTCGCTCTTTTCTTTGTGATGCTCTAACTCCAAATCCAGATTTTTATAACATCAAAGGAACAAAATTTTTCAGGGCTGATGGTGATTTTATGGTCAGACTCGTTGTTGAATTTGACAACCCCGGCGATAATGGTTCGGCAAGAGCACCTTTTCCTGTATTATTGGATATTTCTTCTGAAGCTGGACTTCTATCAAATTCAAAGACTATAGCTTCGGCACTTGTTACAGTAGCTGACTGGAATAAGGATGGTTATGATGATATTGCCATTGGTTCTTATTTCTTCGAGAATAAAAAGGGCGGCAAATTTGAAAATGTCAGCTCTAAATTTAATTTTGGAGGTTCAGGCACAGTTTTCGGTGATTATAACAACGATGGGATACTCGATGCATTTGTTGTCAAAGGAATGGGAAATGATTTATTAATGATGGGACATAGCGATGGAACTTACACTGACGAAACAGATGTTACAATCGCTCCAAAATCACCCACTGTAACCCCTATGTGGCTTGATTATGATGCTGATGGCAGACTTGATCTTTTTGTTGCTTATGGCAGAACAGAAGTTTCAGGACAGGAAACGTATTTCCCTGATCAGTTATACAGGAATTTAGGAAATGGCTCCTTTAAAAATGTTACAGCCGAAAGCAAGATTTCTCTTGGTGAACCTGCTCCTTACTTTGACTGCTGGGGGGCAAGTATTTGTGACTATAATGTTGATGGCAAGCCGGACATTTTTGTAGCGACTTACCGTCTTGCTCCTGATAGACTTTATAAGAATAATGGCAACGGAACTTTCTCTGAAGTAAGCACTGTTGTTGGAGTTCACGGTGTTCCAACAAAGTCAGCAGGATATTTTGGTCACGGAATGGGCTCCAGTTGGGGGGATTTCAACAATGATTTATTACCGGATCTTGCTGTTGGAAATCTTGGTCATCCAGATGGTCGTGGCGAAAGTTCAAATCCATCTCTAATTTTTCGCAATGATGGTCCACCAGCATATAAATTTTCGGAACTTGGACAGAAGATGGGCTTAAAATTTTTCGAAATGAACGCGGGAATCCTTTGGGTGGATATAAACCTTGATGGCTATCTTGACCTTGTTCATTGTCAATATTCTTATGATAATATTAGCACAGGAAGAACCCGCTATTCAAGGGTTTATATCAATCAAGGTCCTGAGAATAACTATCGTCTGAAAGATATGACATGGCTTTATGGGGCTATTATTCATGGGGCATGGTCTCCTGTAGCACTTGATTTTGATAATGATGGAGATATGGATATAATTATAGCAAGCAGCAACGAATATGTTAAACTTTTCAGAAATGACCTCCCGAGAGAAAACAACTGGGTCTCTTTCAGATTAGTTGGTAGCCCTCAGAATAACGTTAATATGGATGCTTATGGCAGTTCAATTACTCTTGAATTGAGTAATGGCCAAAAAATTTACAGAGACCTCCCCGGTTCGATTATGACTGCGAGAGCTTCACAAAGCACAGATGAACTGAATTTCGGGCTTGGGAAAAATTCAATTAAGGAGGTTAAAGTCAAATTTGCCGATGGTAAAGAACTTTCATTTCAGGATGTAACTCATAATCGTAAATACAAAATTTTCTGGGATGGAAAAATTGAACCCATGGGATTAGCTGCACCCGGTTTGATTAGTCCATTGAATAAAGCAGTTTTTGTTAATCCAAAAATTGAGTTTAATTGGTCATATTGCGGAGGAGCAACAAGTTATAACATCGAATATGACGAAAACAATAATTTTGAAGAATCAACTATAGTTAATACTTCTACAAATTCTGAAACAATGATTTTAGAGCCGGGAAAAACTTATTACTGGCGAGTTACCTCTGTTGATGGTAATAAAGAAAGCAATTCATCAACAATCTGGAGCTTTACGATTGATAAAGGTGCCAGAATTGATGAATCTGAAAATCCTTATTCAAGTTCATCATTAAATCAAAATTATCCAAATCCTTCTTTTGAAACAACTCAATTTGATTTTTATGTTGAAAAAGATGGTTATGTCAAAGTTACATTGATTGATAACAGTGGCAAATTGATTTCCGAATTGCTTTCTGACTATTTAATTCAGGGCAATTATTCTATTACGATTGATACCGATTCCTTGCCAGCTGGAACTTATCTTTATCTACTACAAACAAAGGAAAGAAATCTAACAAAAAAACTAATCGTTCTAAAAAGATAGGATGGATATCAGGAAAAAAATTCATAGAAGATTATTTATAGTTAATAAATCTTAAATTATTATTTTAATAAATTAAAAAAAATTATAAA
>CALHRB010000100.1 GCA_938038165.1 Candidatus Kapaibacterium sp.
AAGTTCTTTGAAAATACCAAGGAGTATTGCGAATGTGCTATATTCCAGGGGTTTTGTAACGATTGAAGAGGCAAAAAATTTTTTCGATCCAAAGTTCGATCATATCTTCGACCCCTATCTTATGCGGGGAATGGACGAGGCAGTCGAAAGAATCATTAAAGCCATCAAATCGCAGGAACTAATTTGGATTCACGGTGATTACGACGTTGACGGTACTACAAGTACCGCAATGTTACTTCTTTATTTAAGGGAAATCGGAGCTAAAGTTGATTACCATATCCCTGACAGATTTCAAGAAGGTTATGGTTTAACTATTAACAGTGTAGCAGAAGCCAAAGCCAAGGGAGTCTCGCTAATTCTAACAGTTGATGTCGGAATCACTTCATATGAATCCTTAAGCTATGCTAAAAAATTAGGTATGGATGCGATTGTTTGTGATCATCACGAACCCGGTCCGACATTACCAGAAGCCGATATAATTTTAGACCCACTATTGCCTGATAGTAATTATCCTTTCAAACATTTAGCCGCTTGCGGTGTTGCTTTTAAGTTGCTGCAGGCTCTTTGCATTAAATTGAATCATCCGGAAAAAGCTTACACATATCTTGACTTCGTCGCAATAGCTTCAGCGGCTGATATGGTGCCACTCCTTGGGGAAAACCGTTCACTAGTCAAATTTGGTTTGGAAATTCTAAATAAAAAACCACGACCTGGTCTCTTGGGACTTATAAATTGCACAAACTTAAAACTTGGATCTATTACAACCTCGAGCATCATATTCTCTCTTGCCCCACTTATAAATGCAGCCGGCAGGCTTGGTGATGCCGGTCGTTCAGTCGAAATGATGACCGAAACCTGCGAATTTCAGGCTTTTAGAATGGCTCAGCAACTTGAACAAGAAAATCGCCGCAGAAGATATTACGATGAACTTACTTTTGAAGAAGCTATCCCCTTTGCTGATGCAATGTTAAGTAAAAAACCAAGAAAGTCAATCGTTATTCATGGTCCCAAATGGCATGCTGGTGTCATTGGTATAGTTGCTTCACGTTTGGTTGATAGATACCATTTGCCTACTGTCCTTATGACAACTATTTATAATATGGCAAAAGGTTCGGCAAGAAGCATAAATGATTTCGATATACATAATGCCCTTAAATCCTGCGATTTTCTATTGAAAGAATATGGTGGTCATAAACACGCAGCCGGTTTGTCACTCGATGTGAACAAAGTTGAAGAATTTAGTGAATGTTTCGACGAAATCGCTCAAAAAAACATCACAAATGAAATGCTTGTTCCTGAAATAGCTATTGACTCTGAGTTAAATTTATTTGAACTTTCACCTAAGTTTATTGACATTCTAAACAAATTCTCTCCTTTTGGTTATAGTAATTATAAACCTGTTTTTTATTCCAAAGGTATTTCTTCAAAAAATGGCATAAAAATTCTTGGCAACAATCATATCAAATTCAGAGCTTGCCAATATCATCCCGACTATCCGGGAGTTGAAAATATGAAATTCGAAATTGATGCTATTGGTCATAATCTTATTGATAAAATCAACATTTGCTCGAACGGTAAAAAGTTTTCTATCGTTTATAATCTCGAAGAAAACACTTATAACGGACATAACTCCATTCAACTGAAAATAAAGGATATTCGCCCGGATAATGAATGATTTCTAACGAGGATTTAGTTTATTATAGCAATATCCTTAATGATTTTTATTCCAATCATACATCCTTTTCTTACGAACTGCTTTCTGCCTTAAAAAAAAATATCAGAGATTTTTTTAAACAACTTACTCAGGACGAAAATCAGTTCTTTTCCTCAAATTATTCCCGCTTAGTTTATTGTTTTGATAAATTTAATATACCCAAAAATTTATCTTACAAAATTTTTCGCTTCAGGTATCTGAGTAATAATATTAATAGTAAATCTGAACAAAAGGAAATTAAAATCGCGTTAGACTTAGGAGTTAATGCTTTTAAGGAATTAATCCTTTTTTTTGATACACCGAATAGAACTGGAGAACAAGTTCATTCTAAACTTGAGATTGATGATTTTCATATACCCACCAATTTTCAGAATATTAAAAAGACAAATACGCTTGATTTTTTATCAATAATTGTTGAAGACAAAGGTATTGGGAAAAAAGAGAGTCTGTTTATAATTGGTTTTAACGAAATTTTAGGTGATGTTAAAGTTTATATTGATCAAAAATGGAAAACCTTATGGGATAATGTCTGGAAAAGTGCAAAAATTAACATTTTTGATTTACAAATAGCACAAAAATCCAGGGAGATTACCCTTTTTAACACTAATAATTCTATGCTTATTCTGGAACCTGATATATTATTAGATGTTACGGATTTATCAAATTGCTTTTTGAGTAGCGGATTTACCCCATTGCCTTATTTTCTAAACAGAATGATACCATCAACAGCGACTTCAAACATGATTCAAGGTAACCTGATAAATAGCATTTTTGATGAAATTATCTCAAATCCTGATATTAGTTTTGATGAGGCTTATGACAAAGCAATAAAAATAAAGCCAATACAAATATTTGCTCTTGCCAGCATAAACATTACAATTCTTAAAGAAATAAAAAAATGGTTGAAAGAAAATTTTGAAATACTCAAGCAAAGAATCAGTGAAATTGAAGATAGCCAAATAAGTGTTGAACCCTCTTTTTATTCACCCGCTTATGGTTTACAAGGACGATTAGATTTATTGTTAGAATTCAAAGATGATCCATCGAGAAAAATTATTATTGAATTAAAGTCCGGAAAAGCACCAGGTACTAATTCTGCAATCAAGACAGCCGAAGGAAATTTCATAAAGACAGGATTATGGGAATCTCACTTAGCTCAAACTACTTGTTATAATATGCTGCTCGATTCAACTTTCCCGGGCAGGACTGGTTCATCAAGAATTTTATACGTTTCTGATACTAATAATCCTTTTAGAAATGCTCCTAATATTATCCAAAAAAAACAGGAGATTGCTCAAGGAAGAAATACTATAATTACATTAGAGAAAAAAATTCTCGATGGTGATTTTTCTTTTTTTGATAAGTTAATTACTGAGGAATTTTATGATTTGCCGCAATTTATATATCAAGATATTAAGACTATTAAAAGAATCTTTGATGAGTCATCCGAATTAGAAATTGATTATTTCAAACACTATTATCGCTTTATTCTTGGTGAGATCTATTATGGAAGAGTTGGCGCCGATAACGATCATAACAGCAACGGCAAATCATCTATCTGGCGTGATTCTATCGAAGAAAAAATTTCTTCAATGGATGTCTTGCCTTTCCTTGAACTCGATTTAGAAAATTCGGATTTTGAAAAATTACATTTATCGTTTTTTAAGCCTCAAAATGATAATTTCGTAACTTCTCTACGAAAAGGTGATTTAGCAATTCTTTATCCTATGCCTACTGACAGTAATTCTGCACCAATAAACAACCAGATAATTAAATGCAACATCAAGGAGATAACTTATAATAATGTTAGAGTAAGCCTTAGAAATAAATTGATTCATAAAGATATTTTTATTAAAACGCATAAG
>CALHRB010000101.1 GCA_938038165.1 Candidatus Kapaibacterium sp.
TGCATCATAAATAGAAGGAGAGTGATTTTGTAGTTCTTCGAGGAAAATACCCGCTTTGAAACAAAACATTCCGCTATTCCAGAAATAATTTCCAGCATCAAGATACGCCTGCGCAGTGACCATATCAGGCTTCTCTTTGAAAGAGAGAACCGTTTCACCTTCCGCTTCAATATATCCAAAGCCAGTCTCAGCATATTGAGGGGTGATACCAAAAGTCACAAGATTATCTGCTTGGGCCAATACCTTTGCTTTGTTGGTAGCTTCAAGATAAGCTGACTCGTCCTTAATCAAATGATCAGAAGGTGTCACCAGGACAATCTCGTCACTTTCTAACGCTAAACAGGCAAGTGCAATGGCTGGAGCTGTATTTCTCCCTACCGGTTCTAGTAGATATCGCGAGTTACTTGTGCTAAGCTCTTCCAGCTGATCAACTGCCAGAAAATACTGTTCTGCATTGGAAACGATAAACTGAGCATTACATGCTTTTTGGTTACGGGTAACCGTCTTTTGAAAAAGAGACTCTCCTTCAAAGAGTTTTACAAACTGTTTTGGCATAAGGGTACGGCTAAGTGGCCACAATCTTGTTCCACTACCTCCGCATAATATAATGTTTGTCATTTGTTATGGGGATAACAAATGTAGAGCCTTTTGAATGAACATAATGATACTCTCCTCGCTCTCCATTTGGCATTATATAAATATCTTTAGCATATTGCCACCAATTATTGCTTAAAACAATTTCTCTATTTATATGTTCTAATTTCTTTAACATTTTTTGTAACTTATTTGAACAATTATACTAAACACTTTAAACGTAGAAAGGTCTCAAAAATTAGAAAAAAATAATTTTTGCAAAAAAAGCTTTTCATAAAATTATCTACTGCAATTAATATATTTTTTGGTTATTTATAAAAATTTAATTAGTAATAATTTACTCGATATAAAAAAACCAACTTTATCAGTTGGTTTTTTTTAAAAGTCTTTTATTTGAGAATCTATTTAGTTTACGAATAATTTTTTGTAAGTGATGATGTTATCACTGACTATTTTGAGATAATACGAACCGGTCGGAAATTCAAAATTTATTAAATGGTGAATGTTAAGGCCTGACAATTTCTCCTTGAAAACTTCATTGCCAAGAATATCAAAAATTACTAACTCCAGATTATCAAAATTTAAATTGCTGATATCAATGTTCAAATAGTTTACGGCAGGGTTTGGGTAAATTGAAATATAGCCATCATTAAATAAGTAATCATCTACGCTTGTTGGAAGTAATTTAAATTTTCTTACAAGGGATTCTTTAGTTGTTTCACCCGGTCCGTTGGCAATAATTTTCCAATAATAATCAAAATTTTCGGTAAGGTTGGTTGCCTTGTAGAATGTATCAGTAATAGCAGCTGAATTAAGTACAAGCTCTTCGAATGACTGATCAAGAGCAATTTGAATTTTGTAGGCAACAGCTCCTTTTGCCTGAGACCATAGAAAAGAAAAGGGTAAGGCAATTGCTGATTTGTCTTCTGGATAAATCAGTATTGAAGCCTGAAGTTCGGCTTTGGTCTTGAAGCTCCAAATTTCAGACCAGATTTTTTGATTATCAAGAGAGTTTACAGCAACTCTCCAATAATATTCCGTTGCTTCGGCTAATCCATTTAGATTGAAAAATGTATTTTGAATCTGGTCTTTCTCTCTAAAGATATTATTAAAATTAGGATCAAGCGCTATTTGAACATGATAAGAAACGGCTGCCGGCACATTTGACCAACGCAAAACAATTTCGTATTCCTGATTAATATTTTTGTTCTCAGGTGATTGTAGTTTCGGAGCAGTCAGTTCAGGAAACTTTATATCGCTGATTTTTCTTCTGATTATACCTGAATTTGATGTTCCAGCATAAACATACTCATCATCGAATGCTAAAGAAAGAATTTTATAATCAGGATTTTCTTCGTTGATTTCAATCCAGATTTTACCGTTATTATTAGAGAAAAATATGCCTCCACCATTAGTTCCGGCAATTAATTTCTCACCAATCTTAATGATTGAATTTATATCAAAATTCGATAACCCCTGACTTATTGATGTCCAATTCTTACCACCATCAACCGAAAGATAAACACCACTTGAGGTGCCTAAAAATATGTTTTCGTTTTCCACCAAAATGGATTTTATCGTAGAAACAAGTGGACCACTTTTTAAGTTTTCCCAATTTTGTCCAAAGTTAGTAGTTTTATAGAAATTTCCAAACTCAGAGCCTACATAAACTTCATTATTTCTTGATGCTATGGAAGAAAGGACAAGATTTAAATCACCATTATTCATAGTTGACCAATTTTTACCAAGATCTGTGGAGTAAAATAATCCTGATTCGTCAGTCATAGCATATAGAATATTGTTAGCTGTCGAGAGAGCAAAAACCGAAAAATGCCCCAGACCATCACTGGATTTTGACCAGTTCAGCCCTGAATTAGTTGACATATATATCCCTTTGCCTTCAGTTGCTGCAAATATCCTGTTGTTCAATTCTTTAACATCCCAGACTAAATTTGTTTCCATTCCGGCATTGATTGGAATCCAGGTTACCCCTTTATTTTGAGAGATGAAAGCACCATTACCGTAAGAAGCGGCATAAAGTTTCCCTCCGGAACTTGTTATAGATTTTATTTCACCCGAAGATCCTTCGGTTGATTCCCATGCTGAAAAAGCTAATACAGGCACAAAAAAAGCCAAAATTGCTATTTTGAGTAATTTGATCATAAAAGTTTTCCTGAATTTAACATCTTAAATTATTAAAAGAAAAAAAAATGCAAAAAAGAAACAAAAATAAATTTTTTGTTTTTTAAAATGTATTACAAATTACAAAAAAAGTATAAATTTTTATGAATCTTTCTTTTTTTGGCTTGTATAAATTTCCCATAGATGTATATATTTCATAAATGTATAAAAAGCGGAACTAAAAGCTGCAATTAAACCTCTGATTCCATCTAGCATAGCACGATTTATGAAATACATTCTGGCGAAAGCAACAATAGGATTGATAATTAAATTGAAAAATAAAAATTTTTTCCCTGAATTATAATAATCACTTGCAGATATGAGAGAATATTTCAACGTTTTGGTAAAATGATGATAAATATCCTTATAAGAATAATGAATCAGATAGGAATCTAAAATTCCCGACTCTCCTTCGATTACTAATTTCTCATGAATTTCATTGCCGATCCATTTAGGTTTAGCCTTTTTGTTAACAAGACGCAACTTTAGGTCGGGTTGCCATGAATGTTTAAGAAGTTTTCCAAGATAATGAGTTTTTCTTTTTATGTAATACCCTGTAAATGGAGTTTCGGAGGATAAATTAAAAATTATTGAATTTTTTAATCCTTCAGTTAGCACCTCATCAGCATCAAGAAATAGTATCCATTCAGAATTACACTTAGGTATTAAGGAATTTTTTTGCGAAGAAAACCCTTTCCACTCTTCGATAAATACTATTGCTCCATATTTCCGAGCTATTGCTATTGTCTTGTCAGATGAGCCAGAGTCTATGATAATGATTTCGTTAGCGAAGTTTTTTAAGCTTTCTAATGTTCTCCCAATATTTTCTTCTTCATTGAAAGTAATGATAGCAGCAGATATAGAAGGTTTTTTTTTCATAACCGAAAAAAAAAGTGGCTTTTGAAAAGCCACTTAACATTTTTAAGTTGTCTTCTGCCTGATTTTTCTGTCCGACATTCCTCTTAGGTAATAAAGCTTAGCTCGTCTGACGGAACCTTCTTTAATCAAGCTAATACTTTGAATCATTGGTGAATAAATGGGGAAAATTCTTTCGACTCCAACACCGTTCGAAATTTTTCTTATGAGGAAAGTCTCATTGATCCCAGCACCTCTTCGGCCAATGACAATTCCTTTGAAATTCTGAATCCTTTCTTTATCGCCTTCAACAACTCGAACAGCTACATTAATTGTATCGCCGGGTTTGAAATTTGGGATGTCTGTATAATTATCGCCATCCTTGTTCTTCTTATATTCAATTGCTCTTTCAATTGATAAATTGTTTATTAAATCTAACTTGTTCATGATATTTTTCGACTTAGATAAAAATAGAACTACAAAAATAGTAAATATAAGAATATTTACAAAAATTTTTAATTATTTTATAATTTTTTATGAATGTTCAGCAAGCCAACGCTCTGCATCAATGGCAGCCATACAACCACTACCTGCTGCTGTTACTGCTTGCCTGTAAATACTGTCCTGACAATCGCCACAGGCAAAAACACCTGGGATATTTGTGTGTGTTGATTTTCCGATGGTTTTTATGTAACCATTTTCATCCATATCAATAAATTCTTTAAAAATTTTAGTATTAGGATCATGCCCGATTGCATAAAATAAACCATCGGCAGAATGAATACTTATTTCATTAGTCTTTACATTTCTGAGCTTCAGTGCAGTTAACCTTTTAATACCGTTTTTCTCTTCGCCTAAAGCCTCCTCAATGACAGAGTCCAGTATAAAATCCACTTTTGGATTATTCTTTGCTCTGTCAAGCATAATTTTTGATGCTCTGAATTCCTGACGGCGATGAACAATTGTTACCGACGAAGCAAAGTGTGTTAAATAATTTGCTTCCTCCATCGCAGTATCACCCCCACCAACAACAAAAACTTTAAGATTTCTATAAAAAAAGCCATCGCAAGTGGCACAAGCAGAAATACCAAATCCCCAATATTTATCTTCTCCCGCAACAAAAAGCCTTCGTGCAGTGGCTCCGGTTGATATTATCACAGAAT
>CALHRB010000102.1 GCA_938038165.1 Candidatus Kapaibacterium sp.
TAAATTTGCATAATCAAAAAATTTATGATGGAGTTATCCGAACTCAGAAAGTCCGTGATGATTTACTTTACAAAGTTAGGTTTGGAAACTATACAAGTTACGAGCAAGCAAAGTTAGCAGTTTTAAGAAGCGGGATTAAAAAAGCAATAATTGACAGAATAAAATAATTATTTTTTTAATTAACTGAAATTATTTAAATTAGCGCTGGAATTTCGGGGGGAATTCATATGTATGTTCCATTAAGAGATGAAAAGCAATTAAATTTCAAAATACCTTGGGAGACTAATACTGCTCGGGGCTTTGGAATAGCTATTGTAATAACCTTGATAGTTATTGCTTTACTTAGAACTGTTCACGTTGAAAAACCTAAGTTCGCTGAAAGGGAATCCAGGATAATTCCTTTGGAGCTGATAAATTTTGGTTTAGGCGATGGAACGGGTATGAGCAAAGGAAATTTATCACGCGAAGGGATAGCTAATAAAGGTGGAAAACCACTATCAGAGCTCGACGATGCCTCGAAAGCAATGCAAACTAAACTTGGGCAGAGCTTTTCAAATGATCCGACTCAGTCTATGAATATTGTTGCTGCCAATCAGTTATCTTCCGATCAGAGAAATACTGATCAAAAAGGCGGCTCCTCTCAAAAAAATATTGGCTTAACCGATGGATCTCCTGATGGAACAGGATTAGGCGTCAAAGGTTCCGGTACCGGTGCTGGCGAGGGACTTGGTGATATCGAATGGGGCGGCGGAGGTAACAGAGTGGTCCTTTTCAAAAAAATACCGAATTATCCACCCGGAGTTAATACAGGAGCTCAAATTAAAATCAGGTTCACTGTTTCATCTGATGGCTTTGTTACCAGTATGGTTCCAATGCAAAAAGGTGATCCAGCTCTTGAACGGGCTGCAATGGATGCACTTCGTCAATGGCGATTCAACCCTCTGAAAGAAAATAAAGAAATGTATGGAATTATTACATTTAGGTTCCGATTAAGTTAAACAATCTGATGAATCTAAATTTTTTTCAAAAATTTTTTTTATTCTTACTCAATCTGCCTCTCGAAGGCAAAATAATCCTGTCAGTTATTTTACTTGTAATAATCGTTTCTTTGATCAAAAAATTTATAAAATTTGCAATTTCTTTGGCAGTTTTAACAATCTTAGTTTTGATTATCATTAAATTGCTAAATTCCATGAATATTGACCTAACTCAACTTGCCTAATCCTGAATCCAGATTAATTAATTCATGAATTCAAGTTAAATCTCCTACTAAACAGAAGTTCATACTATTTTTTTTTCATGATAATTTTAGAAAGGACAATTTTAAGAAAGGTATTTAGGTATTATTTCAGTGCGATCGTGGTATCAGGATTGTGAAAGAATATGTTTTTTCTTAATTTATCAGGATCTATAAAATTGTTAGAAAAATGAACAGGGAACTTTTGGTATTTAGCAATTTTTGATTTTTCTCCAATTGGTAAACCTCCGAGCCTAAGAACGACATTACCGTCGATAAATATACTTCCTTGATTAAGCCTGTAAGCAGAGCCAGAATATAAATTATTAATTCTGAAATTCATCAAATTCTTAAAGTAGTTATCACTTCGGTCAATGATTTCATCAGTAGTGAAATCGAAATCTGCAGGATTTGCAAAATTGAGCTTTACAGCAGGTTCGTTTACATAAACAAGGACTGGGGTTCCAACTTTTACCTTTTTATATAAAAAATCGCCATCTTCTCTCGAGATTCGAATACAACCGTGGGAAGATGGTCTGAAACCCAGATGCCCGTAATATCCGGAGCCTTTCAGCCCGTGGAATCCTATATTTCCTCTAAAACCAATCCAGTTAAAGAGTTCGGCATTGTTGAACTGCTTCGAAATGGCTAATGGTGATTTATTCTGGACTGTGAATAAACCGGGTGGTGTATCCAGGCCTTCTTTAATTCGAGATGTTCCTGAAGATATTCTAAATTTAAAGACAGTGTCATTTCTTTGAAATAGAAAAGCTTGTTGCTTTTTGATGCATACTTCAATATATGTATCTCCCAGGACATAGACTGTGTCCTGATGAGTTAAATAGGAAAAAAAAACATTTTTGTCGGAACTATTTTTTTTGATCAAATGAGAAGCTATTCTATTACCACCAGTTAAGGTAATCGTTAAAAAGCTTAAAAGGGAAATTAAGATGATAAAATTAACAATTCTTCTCATTTCTTATATCTTTTTTGTAATTTTTTTTTGGAACAATATGCAAATTATAAAAAAAATAGTTCAAGAAATAAATATGCAGAACCCAAAGGATTTTTTTTTAAATGCAAAGAATGTAGCCATAGTCAGAACTGACAAGTTGGGTGATATGATTCTTACCCTTCCTATGGTCAAAGCTATCAAAGAGACTTTTCCTGAAAAGCAGCTAACTCTTATAGCTTCTTCTTATACCAGACCATTGTTGCTTAATTGCGAATATATAAACAGGACTTTTTTTTGCGAGGATTTCAAGAACGGTATTAACGGAATATTTCGAAATGAAAAATTTGATGTTGTTTTTTTTCCACGACCAAAATTAAACGAATGTCTGAGTGCATTTTTAACTGGACAGAAACTTCGTATTGGTTCAGCTTATCGTTGGTATTCCCTCTTGTTTAACTATAAAATTCATTCTCACCGAAAAACAGCCAAAAAGCACGAAGCAGAATTTAACGTGAATATGGTTGAAATTCTTATCGGCAAAAGATTAAAAACAGAGCTTGTGAAACCTTATATAAATAACTACGAAAGAGAAAAAATTGAAAACATATTAGAGACTTTTCAGTTAGAACCAAATAGCTTTATAATTATTCATCCAGGGAGTGGAGGATCAGCTTACGAATGGAAGCCGGAAAAATTTGGGGAAATAGCGAAAAAATTATACGAAAAAACCGGTTTAAAAACAGTTATAACCGGTAATCATTCCGACATTCAAAAATGTAAGATAGTTAAAGAAATTTCAGTGGATTCAATAAATCTCTGCTCAAAATTAACTCTTGAAGGATTGATGGCTTTGATTAGCTTTTCAAAGTTATTAATATCCAATTCAACGGGGGTGATCCATATTGCTGCTGCTTTGGGGGTTAGCGTGCTTGGATTATATCCTAATTCACCTCATTTGAGTCCAAAAAGATGGGGACCATATTCTAAAAACTCAATTACTATAACACCCGAATCAAGAGGAAAAATTGACCGGGATGATATGAATCTTATAAATTTTGATAAAGTCTTGAATGCAGCTCTTGAATTACTTTAGCATTGATTAATTCATTAAGTAAATTATTGCTTATTAAGAAATTCAACAGCGTCGTGTATCTGTCCGTTCATATAAATTTCCGGAACAACCACATTACAGGTTACGAACCTGAGCCTTACTCCAGCCTCGAGGAACATATCGGTAGTTCTTTTATGCGAATCAATCCATTTTCCATTAGTGTGCAGATCATAAAAATCTTGCCCGTTTCTATGAATAATAACTTCGGATATACCTGTTTGAATGATAGCTCTTGCACAATCGGCACAAGGAAGCCAAGGGACATAAATTTTACAACCTTTGAGAACTGTTCCCCGTCTTGCTGCATTATAAATAGCATTTCTTTCGGCGTGTTCAATCCAATAATATTTTTCCCCGCCTTCCCTCGAAAGTCGAGCTGAATCTTTATCAATTTCAATATTACGAGGCAGAGAGTTATAGCCTGTGGCTACAAGAACATTATCAGGATCAACAATGATTGATCCAACGTGTGTTTTATCGTCCCTGCTTCTCATTCCAACAAGATAGCACATTGTTATATATAATTGATCCCAGTCAGGTCTTTTCATTTTAGCGAACTTTATTTTTATTATTTGTATCTTTAGAATTCGAAAAATACAATTTTTTGGAAATGTAATGAAATTTTTAACTAAAACAATTGTTATTCTTTCAGTCATCAGTATGATGACCGACATTTCGAGTGAAATGCTATATCCTGTATTACCAATGTTCCTGAAAAGTATAGGTTTCTCAGTATTATGGATTGGTATTTTGGAAGGCTTTGCCGAAGCAATTGCTGGTTTTTCCAAGGGTTTTTTTGGAAGAATGTCAGACAATATGGGCAAAAGAGTTCCATTTGTAAGAATCGGATATACATTGAGTTCAATATCAAAACCTTTCATTGGGTTGATTGCTATGCCGGTGGCTGTTTTCTTTTTAAGAACATTAGACCGTTTCGGTAAAGGTATCAGAACAGCAGCAAGAGATGCAATCCTTTCATCAGAGACAACTAATGAATATAAGGGGCGGGTTTTTGGATTTCATAGAGCTTTTGATACATTAGGGGCTGCAATAGGTCCAATTTTAGCTTTAATCTATCTTCATTATTATCCTGAGAATTATGTTTCTCTTTTCATTCTGGCTTTCATTCCCGGACTAATAGGTATTATATTTACATTTTTCTTAAAAGAAAAGAAGTCAATAAATACATCAATTGAAATTAATAAAACAAAATTCCTCGAATTTTTGTCTTATTGGAACAAATCATCCAAGAATTTTAAAAAGACAGTCATTGGATTAATTATATTCACCGCAATAAATAGTTCGGACATTTTTTTGTTATTATTAGTTAAACAGCAAGGTCTGACGGATTCGGATGTGATTACTCTTTATATATTTTACAATTTGGTTTATGCTCTTTTTTCTGCACCTATGGGCTGGCTGGGCGACAAAATAAAATTGAAGAACAGTTTGATTATTGGTTTATTCTTATTCAGTATTGTTTATATTCTAATTCCACTTGTAAGCACCAATTGGATATATTATTTGCTTTTTTCAGTATATGGTGTGGCAATTTCAGCAATTGAAGGAAATTCAAAGGCATTGGTATCAAACATAGCATCGAAAGAGGAGACTGCAACAGCTATTGGATTTCTTACAAGTTTTCAAAGTCTTGCTACACTATTGGCAAGTTCAATAGCTGGAATTTTATGGGCGACCGTAAACCCGAATGCCCCTTTTTTAATATCGGGTTTAGTTGCTTTTTTATGCTCGGTTTATTTTCTTGTTGTCAATATAAATCCAGATTATGCGATAAAAAATAATCAGCTTGCTGAGTAAAACGATCTTTGAATTAAAAAACTTGATTATTTAAATTTTTAATTCAATATCATTTTTTCGAATGACATCTTTGATACCACTAATATGGTTGATATATCTTGCTGCGGTAAACAAAAAGTCGGAAAGTCTATTAAGAAAGACGACAACATTATTACTGATTGATTCATTGTATTTCAGAGCAACAGCTAACCTTTCGGCGCGACGGCACACAGTTCTTGCCTGATGGCATAACGCAGCAACCCTTGTTCCGCCTGGAAGTATGAATTTATCTAGCACAGGTAGATCTTCGGAGTATTTATCAATTAATTTCTCTAACCATTCAATATGTTTTTCTTCAATCCTCTCTAATTTGTATTTAACTAAATTCGTATCTTCTGGAGTAGCAAGATCGGAGCCCATTATGAAAAGAAGATTGCTCAATATAGTTAAGTGTGCAAAAGTTGATTTAGGCAAATCATAAGTCAAAATCAAACCAATAATTGAATTCAATTCGTCAACAGTGCCATAAGTTTCTACTCTAATGTCAGATTTTGGGACTCTTTTTCCCGAGAAAAGTCCTGTTGTTCCGTCGTCGCCAGTCTTTGTGTAAATTTTCATTTTTTCCTTGAAAGAAAATTGATAATAACATCCAAATTTAACTAAACCGTTGTTTAAATCAAATATGATTTTAAATTAATAAATAATATTTTATTAAATTGTATTTCTTTTTAGGAAAATAATTTGGGAAATAAAATAGATATTCTTTTTATAGGAGATATTGTTGGGGACTGTGGCATCAAAGCGGTTGAAGAGAAACTCCCAACTTTAATTGAAAAATACAAACCTGATTTTATAGTTGCTAATGGCGAAAATGCTGCCTCGGGCAAAGGTCTGACAGAGGCAGAGGCAAACCAGCTTTTTTCGTTTGGGGTTGATATTTTAACTTCTGGCAATCATGTATGGGATAATTGGAAATCTAAGCCACTGCTCTCATCTAATGAAAAAGTAATCAGACCTTTAAATTATCCACCCGGTAATGCCGGTCGAGGATATACTTTCTTTTCGCTCGATGATGCGCAAGAAATTGCCGTTCTTAATTTACAAGGAAGGACTTATATGCAAGCAATCGATTGCCCTTTTCGTTCTGCCGATAATGCTTTGAAGTCTATTCAAGAGAGGACTAATATTATAATAGTAGATTTTCATGCTGACGCTTCTGCCGAGAAAGTAGCTATGGGATGGCATCTTGACGGAAAGGTTTCAGCTGTCATCGGAACACACACTCATATTCAAACGGCTGATGCATGCATTCTGCCTCAAGGTTCTGCTTATATCACCGATGTCGGTATGACAGGTCCATATGATTCAGTTGTAGGTTTAAAGAAAGAAATAGCTTTGAAAAGATTTATATTCCAAACACCCTTCAAATACGAATTAGCAACAGATGATGTTAGACTTTGTGGAGTAAATATAACAATTAATCCAATTGATGGCAAAGCATTATCGATTGAATCTTTTATGTTGCCCGAACCAAAAAAAAGTTAAGAAAATAGTTTTTTAGTGAAATTTTTTTTAATTAAATGTGTTATTATATATTTATATGTTTCTAATTTTTAGGTAATTTATGATAATTTGCACTAAGCTATTTTTTCTTCTCTTTTTTTCGTTAATAATACTTTGGGCAAATCCCTCTTATTCTCAAGATGTTGATACACTTGCACCATACTGGGGTTTGATTAGCGGACCCACAGCTCCGGATGTAAGAGTATTGAAAATTGACAGGAATAATACTCTTTACATAGGTACTTGGGGTGGGGGAATATATAGGTCATTCAATAATGGTCAGACCTGGACCGAAATAAACTTTGGCTTAACAAATCTTTTCATAAATGCAATTGAATTTGATTCAACGGGCGTTATTTATGCAGGAACCAACGGAGGTGGCTTATTTCGTTCTTCTAATAACGGACTGAGCTGGACTGCTGTGAATACAGGATTGACAAATCTTTATGTGAAAACAATAGCATTCAAAGGCAACACTCATATTTTTATTGGAACCAAAGGTGGCGGTGTCTTCCGTTCAACAAACTCCGGCGTAAACTGGACGGAATCAAATACGGGTATATGGTTCTGGGATATTACTGCTTTGTTTGTAACCTCCGAGGGTGATGTAATTGCTGGAACAAATGGTGGTGGTATTTACAGGACATCGGATAATGGTTTAACCTGGAGATCTTCAAATGGAGGTATAAACAGTAAGAACATAACTTGTTTTGGTATCAGTCAGTTAGGTGAAATCTTTTGTGGAACACTTGGTGGTGGATTGAACTTTTCTGTTAATGCAGGAGTCAGCTGGTCAGAATACAAGAAAAATAATTATTTCCGAAATGTTACTGCTTTGACATTTCCTATAACATCTGATCCAATAGTCGGTACTGATGACCGGGGTATTTTCAGAT
>CALHRB010000103.1 GCA_938038165.1 Candidatus Kapaibacterium sp.
TTATCTTGTCTTGAATTGATTTATCAAAAAACTTCCTGCTTTCTTCGAAAGAAAGAGCGATCAAATTTGCTCTCTTGGATAACATTTTTATGGTCTTGCCTGGAAAAACGTTTGATTCCATTAATACCAGTGGGATTTTGCTGTAATAAGCAGACAAACCGACAGGATAGCTCAAATAAGCTCCAGCACAAATCACCAAACCAATGTTGTTTTTCTTGATATAATTTCTTGCTTTTGCTATTGAATTTATAATTTTAAATGGCAAAATTAGAGTAGATAATGATAAAATCTTTGAAAAACCGGAAATATCAAGAGGCAGGAAATTATATCCAAGTGAAGGAACTATTCTCCCTTCAATTTTTTCTGGATTCCCAACAAAAAAAATCTGATTTTTTTTAAATTCAAATCTTTCTAACTCTTCTATCACAGCAACTGCTGGAAAAAGATGACCTCCTGTTCCTCCTGCTGCTACTAATATATTTTTTTTACCCATTTTATAACAGTTTTATTTTAAAATAATCCCAGTTTCATAGCTCCAAAATAATAAATCCAACTCATCTATGGGAATATTAACTTTTTGTGAAAATATTTTAAATTTTTTTTCAACAAACAAATATCCTTTTTTTGTTGAGACATTTGGTAATTTTGGAAATAAATTACATATGACAAGATGTTTTAATATATGTCTGTCGAGAATTGCCAGATTTAGATAACCAATGTTTCTGAGGAAGTGAGAAGCTTCCTTCATTCCAATCCCTTTGATATTATCAGCCAGCCATTCCCTTTTTTCTGTAGCCTTCAATTTTGAATTTAACATTTTTTTAATCGCTTGAAAATTTTCCTTCATTTCAATCAATCTTTTAGATTTAGTAATATGAAACCTAATATAATTACTTCTATTATTCAGAATTTCTGTGGGATCAATATTACTTTCGAGAAAATTTAATTTTTCTAATTCAATAACAGCTTTTTCGGCATTAAGAGCCGATGTTTGCGGGGTTAGCATACAATAGCATAGTTCGTAAAAATATCTTTCGGGTTTAACTTCTGAAAATTCCAAAAGCCTCGATTTTATTTGACCTTTTAAAATCTCATATTTATCAATTATTTCCGTTGGTATTCGAATTTCAGGCATCTCAGATTAATAACAAAATAAAAGGTCAAAATTAATAAATATAATTCTTATTTTTGAAGTTGAGAAATTAAAATATATTTATGACTATTAAGATTGGCACTCGTGGGAGCAAGCTAGCACTATGGCAGGCGGATTACGTCCGAACTCTTATTGTTAACAAGTTCCCGAAAATAAAAGTTGAGACAATTAAAATCAAAACTACAGGGGATAAAATTTTAGGAAAGGCATTGTTTCAAATCAACGACAAGGGTTTGTTCACTAAGGAGTTAGAAAACGAACTTCTTTCAGGAAAAATCGACATCGCTGTACACAGCCTGAAAGATTTACCAACCGAACTACCCGATGGCTTGAAAATTGGTGCAGTTACAAAACGCGAAATTCCAAACGACGTTCTGATAGCAAAAAATAAGAATCATACAATTGATAATTTTCCATCTGGTGCAAAAATCGCTACAAGTTCACTCCGCCGAAGAGCTCAATTACTTATAAAAAGAAATGATTTCCAGCTCGAAGACATTCGTGGAAACGTTAACACAAGAATAGAAAAATTGTTTGATTCCGAGCTTGATGGACTAATTCTTGCCTATGCCGGTGTTTTTCGATTAGGGATGGCTCATCAAATCTCGCAAATAATTCCAATCGATGATATTATTCCAGCAGTTGGTCAGGCGGCTATAGCAATTGAAAGCAGAGAAGAAAAGCAATTTGAGGAAATACTTTCTGCGATAAATGATGCCGAGACTGAATTTTGCGTCTCTGCTGAACGTGATTTCCTTAAATTAATGGGTGGGGGCTGCAGCAAGCCCATCACGGCTCATTGTTTTATAAATGATGAAATGACGGAGATAATCGGCATTGTTTCGACAGCTGACGGTAAAAAGTATCTTAAAGAAAGTATTAGACAGCCAAAGACTAAAGCTAAAAATATAGGAAATGAATTAGCTAATAAATTTAATAAATTAGGAAGCAAAGAATTATTGAAATTAATTTAATTTTTCAAATAATGAGGTAAAAATGACAACAGAGTTTAGAAGGTTCAGAAAGTTAAGGTATAACTCAAAAATAAGAGATATGGTAAGGGAAACCGTGTTGACAAAAAACGATTTAATTTATCCCCTCTTTGTTACTCACGGCGAAAATATCAAGAAACCAATAAGTTCGATGCCTGCAGTTTTCCAGATGAGTATTGACGTCCTTATAGAAGAATGCAAAGAAGTAGAATCTCTGGGAATCCCTGCAGTAATCCTTTTCGGAATTCCCGGACATAAAGATGAAACAGGCTCCGAAGCTTACGATGATAATGGCATCATACAACAAGCAATCAGAGCAATCAAGAAGAATGTTAAAAATCTTGTTATTATTGCTGATGTCTGTCTTTGTGAATATACTTCCCATGGTCATTGTGGAGTTTTGGACGGTGAAGAAATTTTGAACGATGAGTCAGTCGAAATCTATGCAAAAATATCTTTAAGCGTTGCAAAAGCTGGTGCTGATATTATTGCTCCTTCGGATATGATGGACGGCAGGGTAGTAGCAATAAAAGAAATACTTGAAGCAAACGGTTTCTTGAATATACCTATTATGAGCTACTCAGCAAAATATGCTTCAGCTTACTACGGACCCTTTCGTGAAGCAGCAGAAGGTGCTCCAAAATTCGGTGATAGAAAATCTCATCAAATGGATATAGGAAACAGTAATGAAGCTCTTAGGGAAGTTACAGAAGATGTTTTTGAAGGAGCAGATATCGTTATGGTAAAACCTGCAGGACCATATCTTGATATAATTTATCGGGTTAAACAAGAATTAGGTCTTCCAACCGCTGCATATCAGGTCAGCGGTGAATATTCAATGATTAAAGCTGCTGCCAAAATGGGTTGGTTAGATGAAGAAAAAATAATGATTGAATCCCTGACAGGAATCAAACGAGCTGGTGCAGATTTGATTCTTACTTATTTTGCTAAGGATGTTGCAAAATACCTTGATAAACAGAAATAATTTTTTTTCTATAAATAACTATTTATGAATATTGAAAATAGTATAAAACTTTATCAAAGAGCATTAGAATTAATACCCGGCGGAGTAAATTCACCGGTTAGAGCTTTCAAATCTGTAGGTGGGAATCCTCGTTTCATTAAAAAAGGTTTCGGCTCAAAAATTTATGATGTTGACGGCAATGAATACATTGACTTTATCGGCGGTTGGGGACCTCATATATTCGGTCATAAGCCTGATTTTATAATAAAAGCTATCGAAGAAGCATTGGAAAACGGAACCAGTTTTGGTGCACCGACAGAAGCAGAAGTCAGAATAGCCGAGCTAATTTGCGAACTTGTTCCTTCAATCGAGATGGTTCGTCTCGTAAACAGCGGAACAGAAGCAACTATGAGTGCAATCCGCCTTGCAAGGGGGTTCACGCAAAAAGATAAAATCATAAAATTCGAAGGATGCTACCACGGTCATTCTGATTCATTCCTGATTAAAGCAGGTTCAGGTGCATTAACATTTGGAGTTCCAACAAGCCCGGGAGTTACAAAAGGAACAGCCACTGATACCCTGACAGCCAAATTTAACGATATTAATTCAGTAAAAGATTTAATAACTAAAAATAAAGGACAAATAGCTGCAATCATTATCGAACCAGTAGCTGGTAATATGGGAGTTATTGCGGGAGAACCTGATTTCCTAAGAGCTTTAAGAGATATCTGTAACGAAGAAGGGATTGTCCTTATATTTGATGAGGTGATGACAGGTTTCAGGCTTGCAAAAGGTGGTGCCCAAGAACTCTATGGAATCAAACCTGATTTGACTACCCTTGGGAAAATCATAGGTGGAGGAATGCCCGTAGGTGCTTTCGGCGGCAGGAAAGAAATTATGTTAATGCTTGCCCCCTCAGGTCCCGTTTATCAAGCTGGAACTCTGAGCGGCAATCCAATAGCTGTATCCGCAGGATTAGCTTCCCTTGAATATATTAAAAATAATCTACAAGTTTATAATGATCTTGAAATTAAATCAAATAACTTTGTATTAAAAATTAAAGAAAAACTACATCAAATTGGGAAAAATTTGGCTTTGAACAGGGTTGGTTCAATGCTCTGTCTTTTCTTCTGCAAGGGTAAGGTTCGTTGTTTTGAGGATGCTCTGAATTCTGATACTCAAAAATTCTCTACCTTTTTCAATTATTTGTTAAATAAGGGGATTTATCTGCCACCTTCTCAGTACGAAGCCATATTTATTTCAACCGCTCACACGGAGGATGAGCTGAATTATACTGTTGAGAAAATGGAAGAAGCTTTCAAAATTATTTTTAAAAAGGAATGAGATGTATATTTTAATTTCACTTTTTATGGCGCTTGCTCCGGCTTTTTTTCTGCTTTGGTATTTCAATCGAATGGACAAAGCCAAACCCGAGCCAAAAGGAATGCTAATAAAAATTTTTTTGTGGGGAATTTTTATTATTATCCCTGCTATTATAATAGAACTGGTAATAGATAATTTTTATCAAACAATACTCGGTTCATCCCCTTTAATTTATATAGCCGCAAAATCATTTATTGTCGCTGGCATGATTGAAGAAGGATTGAAATTGTGGGTTGTTTTGCAATTTGCTTATAAAAATGTGAATTTCGACGAGGCTATGGATGGTATTATCTATGCGATTGTGGCAAGTATGGGATTTGCAGCCTTTGAAAATGTTATCTATGTTATTGGCAACGACTTAGAAGTTGCTATTTTGAGAGCTTTCACATCATTACCTTTGCACGCAATTTCAACAGGGATAATGGGCTATTATATAGGTCAGGCAAGATTTGCAGATAATAGCAGATTAGAATTACAATTAATTTTGAAAGGGCTCCTTTTTGCAGTTGTCATCCATGGCTTTTATAACTTTTTAATTTTTGGGATTGAGGAATTTGGTTATTTGCCAGCCTTGCTGAATATACCTCTGCTTATCGGTGGTTTTGTTTATTTGCGGAGATTAATCAAATCTGCCATATCAGACGACGAACTTGCAGGGCGTCAACAAATACAGATTGAAGCAGATGAAACATGAGCTATGTATAGAAAGTCATTAATGTTTCATATCCTTTGTTGTGATAAAACTATACGAACTCACTAGCGAATAAACCTTAAATTAGCTTTTGTCGCTTTAGAATGATAGTTCAAAATATCATTTTATACTAAACCAGAGAAAAGTTCAGATTGTAGAAATTACAATCTTCACGTTTGCAGGATTTATTCCTATGAGAAAAGGTGCATTTTGCATCCGATAAATTCAATTGTATATCATATTTTTCTTTAAGAAACTCAACAGCCGATTCTATTGAGATATAAGTGTCACGTTTGCAGCATCTTGGTCCACCGCTTTCGGCAACTTTTTTAAGGCTTTGAGCAATAATCATATTTGTAAGCGACCATTCGTCTTCGGTCATATTATCAATGTTTTCGTAAGCTTTTAGGAAGATGCCTGTGCCAATTGCGGCTCCACAGTTACCAAGATTGTAGGAACAACTTTTGGGTGACTCTTCATCAACTATTTTCTCAATTTTATCGAGCATTGCAGGAATTTCGGTTATTTTGTTCAACAAATTATAAGTTGTTGTTAGCAAAACAGCTGGTACGATAAAATGATGCTCAGGTCCGTGCATTCTGACTAAAGGTGAATTCATTATGCTGACGGCAAGTTCGATTGGGTCAGTTCCTCTGTATTTCAGACATAACTGCTTTATGAATTCATTAACAGGTAATTCAAGACACTCGTCGCATATGCTATGACCGTTGGTGCATTGATTAGAAATTTGATTAACCTTGCCGCAGAAGTCACAGCGTAGAGTATCACTTTCCTTTAATTTCAATAATTCTTCACCGCAAAGAATACAGGTGCTTACTTCTACTTTATTTAGAACTTTAATTTCAGACATTATAACCACACATTTTTTTAAAATAGTAATTACGAAACAAATTGATAATAATTATTAAGTTAAAAAAACAAAATTGTATAAAAAAAAGGAAAAAATTTGCTTTAATCAACCTAAATTTATTATTTTAAAATAAACATTTTTTTTTAATTCAATTTGAAAGGTTAGAAAATGAAATCAGTTATTTTATCAGCAGCAAGAACACCAATTGGTTCTTTTATGGGAAGTCTGTCAAGTTTGTCTGCTCCAAAGTTAGGTGCAGTTGTAATTTCCGAAGCGGTAAACAGAGCCGGAATCAAAAAAGAAGATGTATCCGAAGTTATTATGGGTAATGTTCTAATTGGAGGAGTTGGGCAGGCTCCTGCAAGACAAGCTTCAATCTACGCTGGCATGCCAGTCATCATACCCTGTATGACAATAAATAAAGTATGCGGTAGTGGACTAAAATCTGTAATGCTTGCAGATCAGGCAATACGTTGCGGCGATGCCGAAATAGTTGTTGCTGGCGGTCAGGAATCAATGTCTAATGCTCCATATGCTCTGTTCAAAGCTCGAAATGGATATAAAATGGGGAATGGTGATCTTGTTGACTTGATGATTCACGACGGTCTCTGGGATGTATATAAGCAGGTTCACATGGGAATGGCAGGCGAACTCTGTGCAGATGAATATAAAATTTCTCGTGAAGAGCAGGACGATTTTGCTATTATGAGTTACCAAAGAGCATTAGATGCACAAAAGAACGGCTATTTCAATGATGAAATTGTGCCTGTTGTTATCGAGGATAAAAAAGGTCAAATTACCGTTGCAATGGATGAAGAACCGTCAAAAGTGAATTTTGAAAAAATCAGAACATTAAAACCTGTATTCAAAAAAGATGGCTCTGTTACTGCTGCAAACGCATCTTCTATTGATGATGGTGCTGCTGCTGTGGTTGTCTGCTCCGAAGACAAGGCAAATTCTTTGGGTTTGAAGCCATTGGCTAAAATTATTGCTCACGAGTCTCATGCTCAAGAACCCGAATGGTTCACAACAGCTCCGGCTAAAGCAATTAAAAAGGTTATCGCTAAAGCCGGGATGAGCCTGAATGATATCGATCTGTTCGAAATTAATGAAGCTTTTGCCGTTGTTACTATTATGGCTGCCAAAGAACTTGAATTACCTTATGATAAAATAAATGTCCATGGTGGAGCTGTCTCGCTTGGTCATCCTATTGGTGCATCTGGTGCAAGAGTGCTGACAACATTAATTTACGCATTGAAGAGATTTGGCAAAAAATACGGTCTTGCAACATTATGCATCGGTGGGGGCGAAGCCAGTGCAATGATAATTGAGATTATATGAGTTTAGCATCAGTATTTGTATGAAAGGCGAACTTAAGTTCGCCTTTTTATTTTTGTATTATTATCAACTATCCTTGATTTTTCTTTTATTCGGATCAAGTTCTTTCTTGCGTAACCTGATAGATTCGGGAGTAATTTCAATTAGCTCATCTTCATCAATAAATTCTATACATTGATCAAGCGATAGTAACCTTGGTGGACGAAGAACAACTGTTGCATCAGAATTGGATGCCCTCATATTGGTAAGTTTCTTTTCTTTTGTAATATTAACATTTAGATCTTGAGTCTTGTTGCGTTCCCCAATAATCATACCCATATAAACATTAGTCCCTACATTTATGAACAGCTCACCTCGGTCTTCCATTGAGTAACTTGCATAGGCTGTTGATTTTCCGGGTCTATCAGCAACCAAAGCGCCGGAAGTCCTTTGAGGAATATCCCCAAACCAGGGTTGATAGCTATCAAAAATTGAATTCATAATCCCAGATCCTTTTGTTTCGGTCATAAATTGTGTTCTGAAACCTATCAAACCTCTTGATGGTATAGTAAATTCGAGAACAACACGCCCATGCCCCGAATTGACTATATTTACCAAAATCCCTTTACGATTGGATAATTTGGAGGTTACAATACCGGTGAATTCTTCGGGTATATCAAGAAATACTCTTTCAACAGGTTCGCACAACTTACCATCTATTTCCTTGGTTATCACCTGAGGTTTCGAGACCATAAATTCATAACCTTCCCTTCGCATTGTTTCAATGAGAATAGCCATTTGTAATTCTCCTCTGCCGCAAACTTCATAGGCATCATTTCTATCTAGTTGGTTAATTTTAATTGATACATTTCTCAGTGTTTCCCTGAAAAGTCTCTCCTGTAAATGACGTGTAGTAAGAAATTTACCCTCTCGCCCGGCAAAGGGACTGTCATTTACATAAAAAATCATCGAAATTGTAGGTTCATCAACTTTTATTCTTGGTAATGGCAAGGGATCTTCGTTCGAAGATATTGTATCGCCAATAACAACATTTTCAATACCTGCCAGAGCAATGATGTCTCCAGCTTCAACCTTTTCAACCTGGCGTTTGCTTAGTCCCTGAAAATTAAACAAAGTAGAAAACTTAATATTATTGATTATTTTATCCTGACCACACAAAGAATAAAGTTTTCCCATTTCAAGAGTTCCATTGTATAATCTGCCGATAGCTATCTGACCAACATAAGAATCATAGTCAAGGTTAGTAACCAGAAACTGTGGAATAGCTGCATCATCAGCCTCAGGTCCGGGTATTTCATTAAGAATGGTCTCAAAAAGAACTTGCAGATCTGTATTATTATCAGAGAGATTTTTCAGGGCTATTCCGGCTTTAGCATTGGTATAGATTATTTTGAATTCGATTTGTTCATCAGTGGCATCAAGGTCAATGAAAAGATCATAAACTTCATTTATTACTTCATTAATTCTTGCATCAGCTCTATCAATCTTATTTATTACCAAAATTATGGGAATCTTCCTTGCCAGTGCTTTTTTGACAACGAATCTCGTTTGGGGCAATGGACCCTCTGAGGCATCAACAAGCAATAAAGCTCCGTCAACCATATTAAGACTTCTTTCGACTTCCCCACCAAAATCAGCATGGCCGGGGGTGTCAACTATATTAATTTTTACATCCTTATAGTAGATTGATGTATTTTTTGCCATTATAGTTATTCCACGCTCGCGTTCAAGATCCATTGAGTCCATTATTCTGTCTTCGACCTGCTGATTATCTCTGAAAGTTCCGCTCTGCCTCAACATTGCATCAACAAGAGTTGTTTTGCCGTGGTCAACATGCGCTATTATTGCAATATTTCTAAGGGTGTCTTTTCTCATTCTTTTTGAGTGATAAAAAAAAAACTCATTGACATAAAGTCATTGAAAAAATTGTAAAGGATAGAAAATCAGAATAATTATTATTAAGTTTTGTTAAATGAAAAAAGGATTAAATGAAATGATTATAAAATAAAAGTTAGATTACTAATACAAAAATAGCATCCATTCTTTCATAAATGGATGCTATAGTTTGTTTAAAATGCAATTATTAAATATAAATATTTTTAAGGACTATCTTGAATTGAACTGATTTTATTCCTCTTCGGTTTGAGCTTTCTTATTCTCTTCAATCAATTTCATTTGAACATTTGGCGGAACCTGTTGATATTCTGCAAATGACTGAGTATGAGTAGCACGAGCTTGTGTCATTGATCTTAGAGCTATTGAATATCTGTCAAGTTCAGCTAAGGGCATTTTAGCTTTTATTTTCTGATATCTTCCTTCAGTATCTATACCCAAAATTACTCCACGCCTTGAGGGAAGATCACTCATAACATCGCCGACATATTCTTCGGGTACTTTAATTTCAACATCGTAAATAGGTTCCAATATTTTTGGATCTGCTTTGACGAAAATTTCTTTGAACGCCATTCTTCCGGCAGTCTTAAATGCCGCTTCATTGGAGTCTACAGGATGCATTTTTCCATCATGGACGTAAATCCTGATATCTCGAACATAACAACCTGTCAAAGGACCATTGGTCATCTTTTCCATGACTCCTTTAAGAATAGCTGGCATAAATCTTGCATCAATTACACCACCAACAATACAATTTACATATTCAAGTTTGCCACCCCAGTCAAGTGAAATCAACTCCTTGCCTCTGATTGTAACTTCAGGATAATAAGGTGCATCTTCATACCAGGGTTCTATAATCATATGAACTTCGGCAAACTGACCGGCGCCGCCTGACTGCTTTTTGTGACGATAGAAACCTTTTGCCTGCTTGGTAATTGTTTCTCTGTAAGGGACTCTTGGCTCAATAAAATCAGCCTCAACTTTATAACGATGTTCCAGTCTCCATTTCGCTGTAGCCATGTGGAGTTCACCCTGAGCATAAAGTATAATCTGCTTTAGCTCGGCTGAGTGTTCAACTATCAACGTAGGGTCTTCCTGATGGAGATTGTTTAAACCCATCCCAACCTTTTCCTCTTCACCTTTTGTCTTGGGAACAACAGCAATTCTTATTCTTGGATTAGGATATTTTAAAGGAGCAAAATTGATATTAAAAGATTTGTCGTGCAATGTGTGATTAACGGCAGTAACTTTCAGACGAACTGTTGAACCTATGTCGCCGGCATTCAATTGAGTGACATCAATTCTTTTCTTTCCGCTCATTACAAAAATTTGATTTAGCCTTTCGTAGGTATTCTTTTGTTCATTGATCAAGTCTATACCCGGTGTAATTTTACCTGTGCAAACCTTGAAAAAAGTCATATCGCCAAGGTGTGCTTCTGATGATAACTTAAATACAAAAATTGAATTCTGTAAATTAACATCATACTTAACCAGTTTGCCTTCGACATTTTCACGACCTACATATTCCTCGGGCGAGGGACAAACATTGGTAATAAAATTAATAATATTATCAGTGCCAATATTCATTTTTGATGAAATGGCAAAAACTGGAAAAATCTGCCGACTTATAAATGCTTTTCGAAGTCCGTCATTCAGCTCTTTTTCTCCAAGATCACCATTTTCAAAATATCTGTTCATCAATTCTTCATCGGTTTCTGCAATAGCTTCAATCAGTTCGCTTCTCAAACTGTCAACTCTGTTTTTCTCTGAATCTGGAATTTCCTTAATCTGGGCATTTCCACCGGATTGTGGGTAAACAAGAAGCTTTTGAAGGAGAACATCAACTATTGAATTGAATCCGGCACCGATTTGCAATGGGTATTGCAGAAGAATTGTATTTCTGCCGAAAGTCTGTTTGGCTTGTTCGTAAGTATCATTAAAATCAGCCTGATCCATATCAATTTTGTTAATAGCAAAAAATACAGGAACAGAGTATTTTTCGGCATATTCCCATGCATTTTCTGTTCCTACCTCAACGCCTCCATGAGCATTTAAAATAATTAATCCGGATTCAACAACGCTTATTGATGAAATCATTTCACCAATATAGTCATCATATCCGGGAGTATCAATTACGTTGATTTTTATATTGTTATATTCTGTAAATAAAGGTGTAGCAAGGATGGAAGTCCCCCTTTCATGTTCAATTTCATTATAATCAGATTGAGTGTTATGCTCCTCAACTGTTCCTCTTCGATTTATTGCATTTGTCTGAAAAAGTAAGGATTCGGCGAAAGTTGTCTTGCCACAGCCGCCATGACCTAATAATGCAATATTTCTGATATTTTTTGTCTCGTAAACGTTCATTTCAAATACTCCAAAAACACTTTGATATAAAAAATTAAAAAAATACAAGATTTCCAAATTATTAAAATCATTCGAGATAGAGAAATTTTTTTTCTAAAAAATCCAATTTAACTATGTTTTTTTTCTGTTGTAATTTTTTAGATACTCTTCAGTAAAAAAAATTTATGTCATATATTATTTCAGAAAGACTGTATTTGAGATGAAATTCAAAAAAATTTTTTGAATTTAGCGAAAAGAAGAACTAATTCTAATTTAAAGCTAAACATGCTATCATTAGTTTAACTTCAAATAATATTCAATTTGTTAGAATTGAGATGATTTTAAAAAGCGTTGACAAAGCCAAGACTAAATATCGTAAAAGTCTTGTCTTTATCCGAAAAGTTATATGTTCCTTCTAATACAATTCTTAGATTTCTTTTTAAAACATAACCGAGATGAAGTGTTGCTGTCCTGTAATCCAAAAGTTTATCGTCAGATTCAATCCAATTAAACAAAGCAGCACCGTAAAGCTTACTTTCATCACCATCAGGAGTAATAATTGCCTCTGCCATAAACCCTTTTGTAGCGAAGTCTTTTGATGATGTTAAATCAGTTGATTTCAGAAATAAGTTTTTATCAAATCGGTTCATATATTGAAAATTTAGCTCTGCTAAATCTCCAAAGGTCAGCGTTAAATCAGGTCCATAAGAAAAGACCTCGTTAGTAGTTTTATTATTGAGGGTATTAAACATATCTTCTTTACCATAGAGGGCCAAAGCTCCGATTCTTGCAAATTCTCCAATATCCTGAGAAATCCTTCCAACAAAAGTTTTATGTCCGTCAATGTCAAATAATTTGTTGGCATCAGCTTGATTTATGCCACAACCGTTTACCAACTCGAATATCACATCCATACCCCAATCCAGTCCCAAAGTTAGCATTATTCCTCTATCATAGGCAAGATTCATCCTCGATAGTCCTGGTTTTGTTTTATAAACCTGATAATCCTCCAATGGTAACCTTAGTTCCCGTTTGAAAAGCGGATCGGACACCTGAAACTGACCAAAATATAAATCCAAATCAATTCCGAACAAATCATTGAACATTATGAAACAATCCTCCAAGCCGGCTAATTTACCTCTTTCGCTCATATAGAAATAAGTGTAGTAGGATATATTTTTTGTAATTTCCCCTCCGGAAAGAATTTTTAGGATAAACGGAACTCCTAAATCACTATTTTCAGAATTACCGTAATTATAAGTAATATGACCATCAAACCTTGCAGCAATGGGAAAATCCCTGATTAACGAAAGCTGATCGTCTCCAGTTTCCAGAAAATATCTTGGTGCTTCTTTGTCAGTCAGTCTGAAACCATTGCCTGCAAATTCATCTCCGTAAGGTTTGAGCCTTGGCATAGGAGCGTGACAGGTTTTGCAAGACAAAGCGTATTTTCTGGCAAATGCCGGGATGGCTTTTGACACCTGAAAACCGATTAAGAACACCAAAGTAATTAAAATCATAGAAAGGTATATTTTTTTCATATAAATCACTTAATTTATTTCAAAATAGTTATTTCGGTTGAATGTTGATTGACAAGTATTGGCTCGGATTCTTCTAAAGGAACATTCAGAAAATCAGCAACGGGTTTAACAAGTTTTTGATAATATAAAGAGGCAGTAACTCTCATTTTTCCCGGTGCAGCATTAATAGGTATATTGAAGGAGCATTTTTCAATTTTTGTTTCTCGTGGTCCAATTCGGTAATCAACACCTAATTTTGCAGTGTTCCATTGTTGTATAGTCATTCTACCCTGGGGATCGAAATAAGGCATACGAAAGATTCTGTTTCCTTCGGGGATTCCATCTCTTTGAACACCTTTAAAATCGGGAATATTTTTAGCAATGCCCATATCCTGATATGCGAGAACATTAGAGGAAATTGTGTATTCCTCTCCTTCAAAACCTTTTTTATTAACTTTCAATTGATACTTTTTACCACTCTCATCAACCGCTTCAACTGTCATCCAAACCATTCTGTCCTCAACAGAACCTGTTGGAAATTTATGTCCTGTTTTTTGGTTATAAAGAGCAATAGTAAATAGAACTGTCTCACCGGGCTCAGCTTCTCTGATATCAGGATGTATTCTAAGCTCAATTGTTCCTTTGACTTTGCCTGGATCGTGAGCTCCGTGGAAAAGATGTTGTCTGGCATTGTCATAAATATTCCCCATAGCAGCTGTTAATGATCTTCCCTTTGGCATATGACAATCCTGACACTGAACACCTTCTTTATAATATGGTCCTTCTTTCCATTCTAAATGAGTAGATTTTACCCACACTCCAAACGGGCTTTTTTCATTATGACAAATACCGCAGAAATCACCTGTTTTCATCAATGGATTGACTTCAATATTATGATTGGGGGATTTAACTCCACTACCCCGAGAACTAAATTTGGTTTTGCCAGGTTTCATTATATAATTAAAGTTAAAAGGGGTATCACCTTCAAAACCAACTATTGAATGACATATCTCGCAGGAAACGGATTCATTAGCTCTGTCATTCATTTCTGGTCTCGGTGGCGGTATTTTCCCTGCTAAATAAGCCATAGGAGCGTGACATCCATTGCAACCTGCTTTAACTTCTGCGACTAATGGATCTTTCTCGGCGTGGGGGACTGCTAAATCAAAATATTCAATTTCGTCCCAATGATGAGTGTAGGCTTGTGCCATCATTGATTGCTCCCATTGGCGGTAAAAATCATTATGGCAGGAAGTTCCACAATACTTCGGTGTCTCGAAATCATTGTATGAATATAGTCCAAGTCGAGAATCAAGGGTATCAGCAGACATCAAAGCCAATAAAAGAAGGCTAAAAAAAGTAAAAATTAATATAATCTTAATCATACATATCACTTTTTTTTGATATTAATGTTTTTCTAAATTAACAATAAAATTTTTTTAAAAATTTTAATGTCGAATTCTGTAATTATTGTGTTCTTAAGCTGTTGTATCATTATATTTATCAAATATTTCGAATTACAAATTGTCTGAAAATGAGTTGATAATTATTAAAAATATTTTATGAAAACTGTAGCTTTAGTTTTTCCTAATCAGATTTTTGAGGATGTCAGCCATTTAGAAGTATGTGAAAAAATATATTTGATCGAGGAATATCTATTTTTCAGGCAATATCCTTTTCATAAGCAAAAATTGGCTTTCCATAGAGCCTCGATGAAATTTTATGAAGAGTACCTTAGAAAGAAAGGTTTCAAATCAGAATATATTTCAAGTCTTGACAGACTGTCTGATATTAGATATTTAATTCCTCATATTAAAAATTCGGGTTATGATAGCATTCTATTTGTGAACCTTACAGATGATTGGCTAAGAAAAAGAATAATTAATTCCTGCAAAAAATACAAAATGAACTTTAAAGAACTTGAAACACCAATGTTCCTAAACAGCAGAGATGAAATTATAAGCTATTTTTCTGACAAAAAATCTTTCAGACAAAGCGATTTTTATATCTGGCAAAGAAAAAAAATGAAAATTCTTTTGGACAATACCGGAAAACCTGTTGGCGGAAAGTGGTCTTTTGACGATGAAAACAGATTGAAATATCCAAAAGATAAAAAACCACCAATAGTTAATTTCCCTGATTTGAATAGCTATTATTCCGAAGCATTTGATTATGTGAACGAAAATTTCACCTCTAATTATGGAAAAACAAATAAAAATCGGACATACCCTGTAACTTTCGATGAAGCGAAAAAATGGTTCAATGACTTCCTAGAACAAAGATTTGTGGATTTTGGTCCTTACGAAGATGCAATTCTTTCAGAAGAATTATTTCTGAATCATAGTTTGTTAAGTCCTTTGATTAATGTTGGACTTTTAACTCCAGATTTTATAATTAATCAAACTATTGAATATAGTTTAGAAAATAAGATTCCCATTAACTCTCTTGAGGGATTTATCAGGCAGATAATCGGATGGCGGGAATTTATCAGAGCTATCTACGAGCTTAAGGGAAGTTATCAAAGAAATAAAAATTTTTGGAACTTTTCACGAAAAATCCCTGAATCACTCTGGAACGGTACAACCGGAATTGAACCAATTGATATTACAGTTAACAAAGTCATCGAGACCGGTTATTGCCACCACATTGAAAGATTAATGATTCTTGGAAGCTTTATGTTGCTTTGCGAATTCGACCCAGATGAAGTCTATCGTTGGTTTATGACTTTATTTGTTGATGCTTATGACTGGGTTATGGTACCAAATGTTTACGGAATGAGTCAATTTGCCGACGGCGGGCTTATGTCAACCAAACCATACATTAGCGGAAGTGCATATCTTATGAAAATGAGTAATTTCAAAAAGGGCAACTGGCAAAAAATTTGGGATAGTTTGTTCTGGAGATTTCTCAGCATTCATCGCGACTTCTTTATTAAAAACCCAAGGCTTGGCATGCTTGTAAGGTCTTTCGACAATTTTGATTCTTCGAAAAAATATGAAATTATCCAAATATCTAAAAATTTCTTAAGTTCTATATAATCAGTCAATTGTCCAAATATCAATAATCTTTTACAACATATGATTACAGATTTATTTAGAATCTAATATTCTAACTACCCCATCAATACTCTTTATTGCATATGTTACATAACTAATATTTCATTTAAAAATTAGTTCTAATTTAAGAAATTAATAAAATTTTTATTTTTAGACAAATCTAAATCTCTTTAAATTGTGAAATACAAAAAATTTATGTCTATTAGTTATTGATTCTTAAAATTCATTTTAATTCACCAAAGATTTTTTCCAGCTTAATATCACAATTCTAATTTTCATTGATTTAATTGTTCAGATTCAATAAACTATTTTTGGAGAACTTATGTTAAAGAAATTAACAATCTTTGTACTAACAATTTTTTCGATTATTTCTTTTTTTAGTTGTAGCGAAGATACAACTGACAATACTAAAAAGGAGGTTGTTCTAAAACATTATTCTGTTTCACCAACTTTTTTGAAAAACCTGATGCCGGGTTTAGAAGTATATTCATTAATTTCGAGTGATGATGTTCTTCCTCAATCCCCCGGATTTATCTTTGGTGGCTCTGCTGATGGATCTGGTTTATTAAAAAATAGTGATGGTACATTTACTTTATTAGTAAATCACGAAGATAATTTTTCAATTTCAAGAATTACACTTGACAAGACGTTCAAGCCAATTAAAGGCGAATATGTTATCAATTCTGATTTAGGAAAGTATAGACTTTGCTCTGCAACTTTGGCAACTCCATCTGAGCATGGATTTGGACCATTGTTCATAAGTTGTGGGGAAAGCACCCCTAAATCAGAAGCTCTTGGCTTGAATCCGTATGCTGCAGCTCTTAGTCAACCTAAGTGGCTAAAGGCTTTGGGTCGCTGGTCATTTGAAAATGCAGTTCCACTTCCTAAGGATGCCTATGCAGGAAAAACAGTCATAATAATCGGCGATGATGATTCCAGTCCGGGTGGCGGTCAGGTTGCTCTCTATGTCAGCAATACGGTTGGAGACCTTGACAATGGTAGTCTCTATGCATTAACCCGCGATGACGGCGATACCTCTGAAACTACGATGAAAGTCGGGCAAACATACAACGTTACATTCAAAAAAATCAATGATATAACTCAAGAAGACTTAAATGCTCAATGTATAGCTTTAGGAGCTATTAGATTTGGCAGAACTGAAGATCTTGATTACCAAAAGGGCGGTGGATCAAATGGTAGAAATATTTATTTTACAACAACCGGACAGAAAAATTATCCCTCAAGAACATATAAGGGTAGAGTTTATAAATTAGTTTTAGATCCTAATGATCCACTAAAAGGCAAATTAGAATGTATCCTTGACGGTGATGATAAAAACGGTCCGGCTAAATTATTACAAGATCCTGATAATATCTGTGTTACAAAAAATTATGTTTATATCCAGGAAGACCCAAATACCTATGGCGATGAAACTCACGATTCATATATTTATCAATATAATATTTGTTTCAAATTACTTCTCTACCTCAAACCATAAAAACCCCACATAATTACTGTATTAATAAACGTGTAATACA
>CALHRB010000104.1 GCA_938038165.1 Candidatus Kapaibacterium sp.
AAAAAATCCTCGAAGCACCATCTAACCAGACAACTGAATCAGAAAAACCCACGCCACAATTGCAACAAGACAAATCAAAATTTGAGAATAACAAACTAAAAGAAGATTTGGCTATTAATGTTAAAAGTGATCAAACCGAAAAAGTTGAGCCTGTAGAAGAACATTTTACTTTGTTCAGAGCTGATGAAAGAACATCTAATGAGAACGAAAATGTAGGACAGGGAAAAGGAGCTGAGAATTTGCTAACCAGAGGATTAGAAATCAAACTTGATACATTTACTGAATCTAATGTTTTGAACAAAGAAAAGTTTGCAATAGAACCAAAAGATGCTTTAATACCAAACAACGATTTTATCAAGTCTGCTCAACCGCTTCAAAGTAAGTATTTAAAATCAGAAATGTCTAAGAATCTTACTTTCGATGGTAAATTTTACAAATCGAAATGGAAACAGTTAACATACCAAAATAAGATTATAAATTTCAAGATAAGAAGCGTCTATCAAAAGGATAAAGATGATAATTTTATTTTTTTAAAATATGAGTTTGAAAAATCTGATAACATAGATAAATCTCTCGAAACATTCCAACTTGAAGCAACCGGAACAAAGCTCGATTCACTTTTAAAAATGCAAGATAATTAAAGCTATTCAGTCTTAAATCTTTTTTTTTAATAACTATTTCAAGTGATGGTTAGGGAAGACGAGTTAATCAAAATATTAAAAAACATAGCCAAGCTTCTTGAATTAAAAGGAGAGAATCCATTTAAGGCGAGAGCTTATTTAAATGCTGCTGATATAATCAAAAGAAGTAATATTAATTTAGAAGATGCAGTCAAAGGCGGCAAATTATCGGAAATAAAAGGTTTTGGCGAGGCTTTGCAAAAGAAAATTACCGAGTATGTCGAGACTGGAAAGCTAAATTATTATGAGAAGCTGAAAGAGGAAGTGCCACAGGGACTTTTTGAAATTAGCTCGATTGCAAATATTGGTCCCGGTAAAGCCAGAAAATTATACTATGAAAATGAAATTACTTCCCTCGATCAGCTTGAAAAAGCTTGCGAACAAGATAAGTTAAAAAATATAAAAGGCTTCGGCACAAAATTACAAGAATTAATACTTTTGAGCATACAGCATAAGAAGGCTTCAAAAGGAAGGTTCTTACAAGAGAAAACAACCATTGAGGCAGAAAAATTATTAAAGGAAATTAAACTAATCAGTGGAGTCCAAAGAGCTGAGATAACAGGAGATTACAGACGTTTCAGTGAGACTTTGAAGAACTTTCAAATTTTAATATCTATTAAAGACGAATCAGTTCGTAACAAAATCAAAGCCCTAATAAAAAAATATGATTCTGAAATTCCACTTGATTTGGAATTTACTAATGATGATAAATTTATCTGGTATCTTCACCAAACGACATCTTCCAAAAATTTTAATGAAGAATTCGAAAAGTTAGCATTTTCAAGAGGGTTATCATTAAAAACTGATTCCATATATTTTAATAATAAAAAAATTAACCTGAAAAGCGAAGAAGAGCTTTATGAGATTTTAAAAATTCAATATGTTCCTCCTGAGATTAGAGAAGATATTAGGGCGCTCGAAAAAGCCAAAGAATTCAAAATCCCAAAATTAATTTCTAAAGAGGATTTAAAAGGTGTAGTCCACGTTCATTCGAATTGGTCTGACGGAAAGAATTCAATATTTGAAATGGCAAACAAAGCAAAAGAATTGGGATTCAGTTATATTGTCATTAGTGACCATAGCCAATCGGCAGCTTATGCAGGTGGATTAAGTATTGATTCTGTCCAAAAGCAACATAAAGAAATCGAGGAACTTAACAAAGAATTTGATGATTTTAAGATTTTCAAAGGGATTGAGTCTGATATTTTGACGGATGGAGCTTTGGATTATCCTGAGGAAGTTCTGAAAAGTTTTGATGTAGTGATAGCTTCTGTTCATTCATCATTTAATATGAGTAAGAGCGAGATGACGCAAAGGATAATTTATGCTTTAATGAGCCCATTTACTCATATTCTTGGACATCCAACGGGTAGATTATTGTTGGCAAGACCACCATACGAAGTTGACATAAAAGAAATAATTCGGGCTGCCGCCGATTATGGAAAAGTTATCGAAATCAATTGTAATCCTTATAGATTGGATTTATCGTGGGAAAATGTCATATATGCAAAGGAAAAGGGGGTTAAGTTATCAATAAACCCTGATTCTCATAATTCTGGCACAATTACTGATATTTTCTTAGGTGTCAAGGTTGCACGAAAGGGCTGGCTGGAAGCCAATGATGTTATTAATTGCCTGGGTAGTGATGATTTTTTTAAATATATTAAATCATTGTAGAATATTTTTTAGCAATAATGTCTGAAATTGATAATGACAAATAAATCAAATATTTTGCTGTTTTTCATCTTTATTTTTATATCTATTTCCTATCAAAGTCAGTCTAAGGATAAGAAAAATATTGATTTAGATACCAGTTCAAGGAAGATGGTATTACTTGGCAATGTTGAACTTGGATCCGAAGTTCACGATCTGGAAATAACAAAAATAGAAGCTGGACTACATCTTGCCCTTGAATTAAGCAGAAAACTTAGACTAATTCCGATAACAGAGAGAGATTCTGTTATTAGTGTGATGTTTGAGAAACATAAAGAACCTACTGCAGAAAATTTAGCGAAGGAATTGAAAGCAGACAAGGTATATTTTCTTACAATTAATAGGCTACATAATATGTTAAGAGTTGACCTGACAGCTTTTGACAAAAAAAATACCAAGAAAAAATACAAAGGGAAAGGATATGCCAACTTAAGATACAGGGAACAAAAGACAAACAAAATCATTTATGATCCGGCTCTGCTTAAAGCTTTTCAAAGGGCAATTGCCGAAGCAGAAAATGATACTTTATTATTTGATTACCTTGATGATAATTTAAAAACTTATCCTGCCGCCTCCTTAGTTATTGGAGGGATTGATTTTCATGAAGATAAGACATTACCAGTATGGAAGTTATACGAAAAAAAGGTTGTAACCTCCTATGATGCCACCGAGATAATATTCGAGGAGTTAAAAGACCATCCAAAATTTGCAGTTTACGACAACCCTTCAAGAGATTCACTTTATAGTCTGTTTCATATGCATATAGTTGAAAATTATCGTCCGCCAACGTCATTCGAGATATTAGCTCTGAATGCTTTAGAAGTTGATTATTACATTACTGGGCTTTTGAAAAGAATACCCGATGGAGCCTTATTAGAATTAGTTCTTTGTCGGGTTAACCAAAAAAGTCTGGAAGTAATCAAGTCTGAAAAAGAAATGATTTACGAAGACAGCATCCCAGAATTCAGAACAGCAATAAAAAAATGTATAAAAAGAATCTTTTCAAATGAATGAAACAAATCAAGATGTTTGTAATCGTCATGTTGATTTGATTTACAGCTATTTTCTACTTCAAAAACTCAATTTAAATTAAATCAACAGTTATTTTTAACAATTATTCAAAAATAACATCCTCCACAGAGA
Organism: Candidatus Kapaibacterium sp.; assembly: GCA_938038165.1. Taxonomy (GTDB): domain Bacteria; phylum Bacteroidota; class Ignavibacteria; order Kapaibacteriales; family UBA2268; genus CALHRB01. The sequence continues at coordinate 3,537 of CALHRB010000104.1, forward strand.
CCAATAGAAGCCAATAAACAACACTCATCATAAAATAGCAGAAATTATT
>CALHRB010000105.1 GCA_938038165.1 Candidatus Kapaibacterium sp.
CGTTTTTGGTATAATACCCTGCAATCTTCAGCCATAAGAATTTTTTTTATGTTAAGATTTTTTAAATATTCAGCAGTTCGCATAAAAAAAGCAAATGCAAGATCGAACTCTCTCTCCTTAACTAACTTTTCGACCATAAAACCAAACTCGGGCTGATTATAATAAGCGATTTCGAGTGGCTGGTCCGAAAACAAGGTTAGAGGAATTGTTCTTAGTCCAGCTCTTATAGGGTCAAGATATATAACAAAAAGTTCAACTCCGAGCTTTTCTATTTCTTTCCTGTAATCATCGGGTAATTTTTGCCCCTGATAAAATGTTACAAGTGTTGTCTGATGGTGCTTTCCAAGATGCGAGAGAATTTTGTATGGTTTTAATCTATCGCCACCAACGACAGGGAAGGGAAATCTTGGTGTAAGAAATAGTATTCTCATTTATAATCCCTACAAAATGTTTTCACTGCTTCGGCTAATATTAAATAATCATCAGGTTCATTATATATTTGAGATGAGAATCTAAACAAGATTTGATCATTAAAATGTATGAACGGAATTTCAACTCTGTGGTTATTATAAAAAATATCTCTAAGTTTATGTGTTGTTTCATTGTCAATTTGAATATTAATAGGCATTTCAAATGCTGTAATAGAGCCAAAATAACTTACAGGCGTTTTAAATTCTATTTCTGTTATATCTGATACAATTTCAATCCCTTTTATTAATAGATTATGATTATAATCTTGAATGTTTTTTAACCCGAATTGGTTTATAAAATCAATTGCTTCGTTCAAAGCAAGCCAAAGAGACGGATTCTTAGTCCCCGTCCAATCAAATTCCTTGCAATAACCCTGATTATGAAATAATGAGATTGAAAGAGGTTTAGTTTTTTCCTGAAGTTCTTTTCTTGTCCATAAAAAAGCACAACCTTTTGGCGAAAACATCCATTTATGGCAATTACCTGTGTACCAGTCGGCTTGAATTTCATTCAAATTAAGCTCGATCATACCGGGTGCGTGGGCTCCATCAACCAGAACATAAGATTCATTCTTTCTACAAATTTCTACTATTTCTTTAATTGGAGCAATAATGCCACCTGTATAGAAAATATGATCAATCAAGAGGAGTTTTGTTTTTGCAGTAATTGAATTTTTAATAATCTCTGTTATCTGACTAATGTCAGTCACTCGATAAGGAGTAAACACTTCCATCGGTATTGCACCTGTTTTTTCACAAAGATAATTTACTGAATTCCTCGCCGCAGGATAAATATGATTTGTAAATAATATTTCATCATCTTTATTAAATTCTGATTGCAATGATTTAAGAACAGTATTGATTCCCGTCGTAGCGTTATCAACAAATACAATTGAATCACCATCGGAACCTAAAATTTTTCCCAACCTTTCAGCTAATTGCCTAATCAGGTCGAAATATTGATTTAAAAAAAATTCCACAGGTTCTTTCTCCAATTCAATTTGCCATTTTGCAACAGCTTCGAGGACAGTTTTGGGTGTAGCTCCAAAAGAACCGTGATTTAGAAAAGTAATATTTTCATCAAGATACCAGAGTTTTTTTAAATGTTTGCCAAAATCCATTGTCTCACCTTATTAATTTTCATCGGGGGACCATTCCTGAAGAACATATCTTTCAGCAATTGATTCATCTACGTTTTCCAAAAAACGAGAAGGTTTCGAGAGAACTACCCCTGATTCACGGTCATAAATATTCGTAGGATATGTTATATAAAGCCTCTCTTTAGCACGTGTGCAGGCAACATAGAATAATCTTCTTTCTTCTTCGAGCGATTCAACAGTTTCAACGGACTTAGCAGATGGGAACCTTCCTTCCAGAGCCCAGATCAGAAAGACAGCTCTCCATTCGAGCCCTTTGGCAGAATGTATTGTGGATAAATTCAGAAATTCTTCTTCGTGAGATTCCGGTTCAAGCCCGGCAACTGACTCGGTTGGAGGTTCAATAGTCATATCATTCAAAAAATCATTTACGTTCTTGTATCGTTCAGTAATCGCTATAAAAGTTTCAATGTCCTTCCACCTTCGCTGCCAATCGTCATACTTGTTTTTCATCAGTCCTTTGTAGTACTCGGAAATTGCAGAAGCTTTTTCGCCTAAACCTAATTTCGTATTATTCAAATCAGTTAAAAAAGATAATAGGTTTTCTATTTCTTCTTTTCCTTTTGGTAAATAAGATAAATTCAAGTTCCCTTTAAAATTGATTTTATCCTCAGATATCAAATCCACGATTCTTGTTGCTGTTCGTGGACCAACGCCATCTAAAAGCAATAAGACTCTATGCCAGCTTATAATATCCTTAGGATTAAAAAGAATTTTAAAATATGCCAATAAGTCCTTTATATGAGCTGTTTCAATGAATTTAAGACCCCCGAACTTTTTGTAAGGAATATTCGCCCTGTTCAGTTCAATTTCAAGATCAAAAGATAGGAAACCCGAACGAAAAAGCACTGCAATATCATCAAGCGGGATGCCCTCTTCCCTAAGTTCAAGGATCTGCTGCACAATAAAGAGAGATTGTTGCCTTTCGTTCTCTGCTGTGATAATTTTTGGTAATTCTCCTTCTTTTTTTCGTGTGAAAAGCTCTTTTCGATAGCTGTAAACAGCAGATTCTATTATTTTATTCGTTACATCAAGTATTTGCTGGGTGCTTCGGTAATTTTCCTCAATTTTAAAAATACTGCACTCTTTGAAAGATTTAGGGAAGTTCATAATATTCTGAAACTCAGCTCCACGAAAAGAATATATACTTTGTGCTTCATCCCCAACAGCCATAACGTTCTCTCCCGGTCCTGCAAGATTTATTACAATATCGTGTTGAAGCCGATTTGTGTCCTGATATTCATCAACCATTATATATTTGTATCTTTGATGAAGCTCGCTTTGAACCTGAGGATAATTCTTTGTTAATATATATAAATTCAGGAGCAGGTCATCATAATCCATCAGGTTGTATCTCTGTTTATATTCACTATATTGACGGTAAAGTTGGTTAATTTTATCAATTTCATCAATAAAATAAGGATAGTCATCAACTACAACATCCTCAATAGTTTCTTGACGATTAACTGATAAATTGAAAATTTTTGCCAAAGTCTCTTTGTGAGGAAATCGCTTTCTTGTTTTATCAAGTTTCAGTTGAGAACGAAGCAAATTGACTGTGTCTTCGCAATCTGACTGATCTATTACATTAAAACTTAAATCATAACTGAGCAAATTAGCATATTGACGAAGAATAAAAAGAGCAAATGAATGAAAAGTTCCCCCGGAAACTCTCTCGCATCGTCCATCAAGCATAATCGAAGCACGGCGAAGCATTTCAGAGGCTGATTTTCGGGTAAATGTCAATAGTAAAATTGACTCCGGAGGCACTCTGTCCTCAACAAGTCTTGCCAATCTGTAGATTAAAGTTCTTGTTTTGCCCGTTCCTGCGCCAGCAACAACAAGCGAGGCACCATTACTGTGCATAACAGCTTCATATTGTGATTGGTTGAGTTCTGCCTCATAATTTATCCTGTAGCCAATTCTGTTTGGCGATACGGTGTCGTCTATTTTTTTTAAAATGATTTTCTTCATCAATTAAAAACTATAAAAAAAAACAAAAAATTAAATTATGAAATTTTCTTAGTTTAATTCAAAATAATGTCAGGATTTTTTTTCATTAAATTTAAATAAACAGATTTACTTTGACAAATGAAGCTAATTGTATAATTTTAATTTGATTTAAAAAAACAAATATTTTATTTTGAAATTA
>CALHRB010000106.1 GCA_938038165.1 Candidatus Kapaibacterium sp.
CATATTTAATTCATTACGGAAAAAATGAGCTTTTTCAAAAATATAAAACTACATACCTGGATTTTAATTGGTTTGCTATTAGGAGCTGTTTTCGGAATCATCTTCAAAGTTGACCAAGACATGCTATTAATTGAAACTATAAAAGCATCAAATGAAACGATAAAAAGCGAAATATCTGATTGGGACTCACTAAAAGTTGAGTCATATTCAATCGCAGATAGTATTAGTATTTTAAAAAAACTATTTGACAAAAATTCTCAATTACAGGTAATCAAATTTTTTAAAAATTTGAGTAAAACTAATAAAAAGAATCTTACCCTGACAGTTTTCAAAGGTGAGAATGTAACAACTTTCGAGAATATAAAATCTGTAAATAAAAAACAAACATTAGCTACAGTTATTAAGCCAATTGGGACAGTTTTTATAAGATTGTTGAGTTTTTTGGCTATTCCTTTGGTTATAGCATCATTGATAGTGGGTGCTGCCAGCTTGGAAAGCATTAAGAAAATCGGAACAATTGGCGGCAAAACTTTGCTTCTCTATATATTTACAACTATAATAGCTATAACTATAGGGTTATTTTTATCTAACATAATCCAACCTGGAAAAATGCTGAACAAGGAGGCTAAGGACCGGTTAATTTCTGCCTCTCGTGAAGATACGCCTGAAATCGCAATGGATGCAATCGAAATTGACATAATAAATTTTTTTGTTGACATTGTCCCAAAGAACCCAATAAGCGCAATGTCGAATGGCGAAATGCTCCAAATTGTTTTTTTTGCTGTGATTTTCGGGGTAACCCTCTCTCTGATTGATAAGTCGAAATCTGCTCCGGTTATAAATTTCTTTTCTGGTGTAAGCGAGACTTTCATCAAGATGGTAGAAGTGATTATGAAACTCGCTCCATTCGGTGTTTTTGCCTTGATTTCGGTTACAATTGCTGATTTTGGTTTTGAAATCATCACAACACTGATTTGGTATATCCTGACAGTATTACTTGGGCTACTTTTACAGACAGTCCTGATTTATTCGATTTTTGTTAAATTTTTGGGGCGAAGAAGCCCAATTGAATTTTTCAAGGGAATAAAAGAGGCTCAGGTGATAGCTTTCAGCACAAGCTCGAGTGCAGCAACATTGCCAGTAACAATGCGTTGTGTTGAAAACAATCTGAATATCCCCAAGAAAATTTCGGGCTTTGTTCTTCCGCTTGGTGCCACAATCAATATGGATGGAACGGCTCTTTATCAGGGGGTAGCGACAGTTTTTATTGCACAGGTTTTCGGATTTAATTTAGGTATTGCAGAGCAACTAACCATTGTTATAACTGCTGTTCTTGCCTCAATAGGAACGGCACCTGTGCCGGGTGTTGGCATTATTATGCTGGTAATGATACTAAAATCTGTCAATTTACCACCAGAGGGTATTGCATTAATTCTTGGTGTGGATAGAATACTTGATATGTGCAGAACAATAACAAATATATCTGGAGACTCCGCTGTTGCTGTTGCCATTGCTGGAACAGAAAAAAGTGTTGAGAAGTGACCAACCTTCTCTTCAAATCAATATTGAAAATTTGGAAAACGTCTATTTATTCAGAATTCTAAAAGCAGCAAAGTAAATCTCAAATACTTTCAAATAAAATTTCAGTCGTTTTTTTAAAGTAATCTCAATTTTTAGCACTTTTTACTGTTTTCTTATTGGAGCAATACTCTCCATAGCTATTATAAATTTAAAATTATTTGAAATATATCATAAAAAAATAGATTAATTGTGATATATAAATATGTTTAAGTAATTTAGTATTCATAAGGCTGATTTTTTGACCTGAAAATAAAAAAGCAAAAAGAAATCCTAATAAAAACCAAGCAAGATAATTTTGCAAAGGAACATTTAACCCATCCCAAGACCAATATCCCAATTTTATTGCGGCAGGTTCCATTAAAAAATCAAAAGCAGTCATGAAAAAAGCAACAAACAGCAATTTAATAATCCTATTGTTGCTCTTTCTGAAAATTAGCTCAGTAATAGAATAGCTCCCCAAAAGAGTCGAAATCCATGCAAAACCAATGGAAATGGGCGTCCCGAATAATTGGGGCTGGAGAATGTTTCCGTACTTATAATTTCCGAATATAACTCCTGTATTTACACCTATCAGCTCTATAAACCAACTTAACAAAACTATCAGTGATGTTATGGCAATATAACTTGCGATTTTATTTATTTGTTCATTTTCATAAACTTCGTAAACAGATATAATTCCAATTGAAATTATCAAATAGCCCGCTATCAACTGACTCAATTCGATGAATAGACTCAATTGAAACCAAACTCCACCCATAATAAGAACAAAATAAAGCAAAAACACCTTTATTCTGTATTTTCTCTGTTCTTTTCTCATTGAATTTTTACTTTCCTGCCTTTCCATTCAATTCTACCAAAATGTATATTGATGAATGAATTCAAAGCTACAAAAATGATAAAGATTATAGATAACGGATGAAAAATAATATTAAAAAACAAATTACTCCTGAATTTCAACGATAAAATACTCCTCCAGAGTACAATTAATAAAACTGAAATTAAGGGAAGGTGAAACATATCATTAATTACAAGAAAAATAATTGGGATTATACCCGTTACTATCAATAGAAAAAAAACTCCTGAAACAATAAATAAATTCCCCCCAAGAATAAAATACATATTCTTAGAAAAGCCTTTCCAAATCTCAGAGAAATTATGATACATCCGCCCGAAAATCAAATCTGTACCAGCAGTAGTCAAAGTTTTGAAACCTTTTTTCTTGAAAGCACGGCTTAGATGAATATCCTCGACTATGCTCGATTTGACAAGCAAATGTCCCCCAATTTTAAAATATGCTTCCCTTCTTATTGCTATCCATTGACCGTTAGCCGCTGCAAAAATACTGCTTTTCATAAATAAAGTTGACCAAAGAATTAAGAATGAATATATTATTAAATCAACTACAGGAACAAGAA
>CALHRB010000107.1 GCA_938038165.1 Candidatus Kapaibacterium sp.
AACTAATGACAGACTTTTACCGCAACTGGCTCGCTGGCAAAAGCAAACGGGATGCCTTCATTCAAGCACAGCAGAACCTGAAACGCAAATACCCCGGATATTACTACTGGGGAGCGTTTATATTGATTGGGGAATGAAAAATGAAAATAAGTTCATTGTAGATTGTAAATTTATGTTATCATTCACATATATTTTGCGATAATATTATATGGTGAAATGTTTACATTAATTTTGTTTTTTCTAAAGTATTTGTTAAGTTTTACGATTATTTTTCTTGAAGATTGAATTACAGGGAGGTAATATGGGCGACAAACATCCTTCTAAAAAAGAAGAAAAAGTTATAGAAAAATATAACAAAAAGGGAAAAATAAGTAACGAATATTACGAAGCAGAATTAGCAAAACTTCAAGCCGAACTTGTCAAACTTCAATACTGGATTAAAGCTAAAGGATTACGCGTGGTCATTATCTTCGAAGGCAGAGATGCTGCTGGAAAAGGTGGCATGATAAAACGACTGACTGAACCTTTGAACCCTCGTGGTTGTCGTGTCGTTGCCCTCGAGAAACCCTCAGACGTAGAAAGAACTCAATGGTATTTTCAGAGATATGTCGCACACCTTCCTGCAGCCGGCGAAATAGTAATTTTTGATAGAAGTTGGTATAACAGAGCGGGCGTTGAGCGTGTTATGGGCTTTTGCACAGAAGATGAGTATATGGAATTCTTACGCTCCTGTCCAGAATTTGAAAAAATGTTAATTCGTTCGGGGATTATACTCTTAAAATATTGGTTCTCAGTCAGCGATGAAGAGCAGGAAAAAAGATTTCGAGATCGTGCAACAGACCCTACAAAGAGATGGAAGCTCTCTCCGATGGACCTTGAATCCTATGACAAATGGGTTGAATTTTCCAAAGCAAAGGATGAAATGTTCAAATATACCGATACAAAACAATCCCCTTGGTACGATGTTAACGCCGATGACAAAAAGAAAGCTCGTCTGAATTGTATTGCTCACATTTTGAACTTGATACCTTACGAAGATGTATTACCACCTCCAATGGAACTACCCCCACGAAAGATTGTAGATAATTATATCAGGCCTCCAAGAGAGGAATTAAATATGGTTCCGGAAGTATATTAAAAATTACTGTTTTTTGTACTTTAATTGTTGTTTTTTTGTTTTTTATATCAAACTTTTTTTTGTAGATTTCCAAATATTATTACAGGATTTTTTATGAGTAACTTAATTATATCATTTCTTGCAATTTGTTCATTATTTTTATTTTCTTGTAATGAAATAAATAATTTATTTAATTCAAATGAAGACCCTAATCAGCTTGGTGGTTCCGGAAATATTCCTATTGCTGCCGTCGGCAATACATTCAGCATTTCCCCAAGTATTGGAAATAAACTGATTGACCTTAATGAAAACATCAAAATAACTAAAAATGAAAATGGCGTTGTTACGATGGATGTTGAATGCGACGTTCCCAACATTCCCGAGTTAAAAACCTATATCGACAGAATTCCATCGAGTATGATTAGCAACGGAAGGATTAAAACACAGCTAAAATTCAAAATCACTAATGAAGGGCTTCAGGATTATTTCAATAAAGATGGAAAACCTCACACAATAGTCAAATACAATGCTAAGGTTGGGGATGAATATAAACTCACCAAGTCGGATGGTAAAACAATAACAAGAAAAGTAGTTGCCCGTTCAGATGTTGATGACTTCCCTTATGGTTTTTTTGATATAAAAACAATTACGACCGAACAGGATTCAAGAATTGCCGGTATAAAGAAGTTCGTTTTCAGAACTAATCATAAGTTCGGGCTTGTCCACGTCGAAATACATATGGATGACGGTTCAGTTGTAAAATCCTATGTTTATACAGGAAATTATTAATAAAAAAAATTTTTTTAAAGTTTGATTTTATTTAGCCATAATACTCGAATCGTCGGATATTTATGTCTAATTCCTGCTATTTTTCTTTTTATAGCAAAAGGAATTTTTAAATTAGACCTACAATTCCTTTATGTGCCTGTCTTTGCAATAGTTTCATCATTCATTGAGACTAAATATTTCTTTTGGATGCATTCTGATATTAGTGAAGAATTGTTTGCCTTCTCTCTCATCATTGGTATGACTTTAATTGCTCTTTCGAAAGAAAAACACGAGTCAAATGAAATCAATAATTTAAGGTTAAAAGCCTTTTCTTTGGCTTTAATAATTAACTGTGCTTTTTTGCTTTTCGGTTTAGCTTTTTTCTATGGTATTAGTGCTTTATATATCCTTACTATAAACTTATTTTCATTTTTGTTTTTATATGTCTTAATATTCAAGATGTTTTTTTATAAAACAAAGAAAAGCATCACTTCAACTGAGCTGTTTCAAGATGGATTGGATAATTGATACTGTTTATTCTAATACACTCTGGCTTTATAAAGTAATTTATTCAAACCCAATTTTTTTTGTTGATTTCTGGACATTCAATCATATTTGGTCTGGTGCCTTTATATTAATATTGCTTTCTGCATTTAAAGTCAATAGAAAATGGCTTGTTCTAATTCTTATTCTTTTAGCATATGAAATAATTGAAATTCTTTTCAGAATTTTTGCATTGAATCTATTCAAGCCTGAAATCATTAAAGATCAGGTGAATGATATAATTTTTGGGATTTTTGGGGCTGTTCTTTGTCACTATTTAATAAAATTCAGGAAAGGAAAATCAATAAATAAATTTCATTTAAGATATCCTTTAACAACTATTCTTACAGCTGGGACAGTATCATATCTTTTTGTAGGATTTTCTAATTTTGATTTTACTGTTTCGTTAGAATTTCCTCAACTATTTAAATTTTTTTACTTTATATTTCTTTGGGTTTCTTTCTACTACTTGCTTCAAACTTTTGAGGCATTAAAGCATAGACATATGGAGCAGTTGAAAATAATCAGTTCTCTTTCAATAGTTTCTTTTCCTTTATTGTTTTTATTACA
>CALHRB010000108.1 GCA_938038165.1 Candidatus Kapaibacterium sp.
CTCAACTTTTAATTTCAGGAATTTTTCAGTTGCTAAATTTAACTTCTGCGAAATATCATCAGCATCATCATTATCTATAACATTATTAACCAATAAGGCTATTTTCCGGATATTAACATATTTTCTAAAAATCTTTATTAAGCCATAAGCATCGAGCAAAGAAGTCGGTTCATCATTAATTACAATTAATATTATGTCAGATATTCTGCAAAATTCAAAAAGCTCCTGGTAAGCACCTGAAAGGGTATCAATAATGATATAATCAAATTTGTTATCCGATATTATTTTTTCGAGTAAACTTCTGAGGATGTCAGCAGAATAGTTTTCCATTTCGCCTGTGGCTGGTCTTTCAGCTAAAATATAAAGATTATCCTGTATTTTATAAACAGCCTCGTTGTAATCTAATTGAGAATGAATAATATCAAATAATCTAAGGTTTGGCTCTATTCCACATATCAGATGCTGATTTGGATAATTTAAATTTCCATCAAAAATCAACACATTACTTTCTTTTTCGCTTAGTGAATAAGCTAAGTTCGAGGCAACAATACTTTTGCCAACCCCACCTTTGCCACTACAAACAGTAATAACATAAGTATTACCTGAGGTACCTGAATTATTATCATTTTTATTTAGCATATTCCTGTTCTATGGTAGTGCAAATTGTTTTAAATATTTCAAGTTAGCAGGCTCGATGTCCTCCGGAACTCTTGAACCGTTAGTGAAATACGAAACAGGCAATGAAACCTCGCTCAATACTTCAATAACATTACCTAATGCAGCTGATTCATCCAGTTTAGTGAGTATGATTCCGCTTGGGTTCAAAGTTGAATATTCTTGAATTATTTGTCTGAATGTTGCTTTTCCAACATTACATGATTGAACTAAAAATCTAAAATGCTCTCCTATTATATCCAGAGTTCTTTTCAAATCATTAATTGAATCTTTATCTTGTTGACTGCATCCAGTTGTATCAATAAAAATAAAATCCTTTGCTTTATAATCTTCAAGAGCTATGGCTAAATCCTCAGGTGAAAAAATTGCATAGTGAGGAATAGAAGCAATTGAAGAATATGTTTGCAATTGCTCAATAGCTCCAACTTTATTGACATCAGTTGATAAAATAACAGAATCTGCATTAAATATTATCTTGAATAAAATTGCTAACTTAATCAGAGTTGTTGTTTTCCCTCCACCGGTCGTCCCAAAAAATGATATAATAGTGCATTTATCTGACTTATTAATCGAAGGAAGAATTTTTAAGTTCCCGAGTATTAAGTCTTTGGTCAATTCTTTGAGATTTTTTATATCAACCTCTTTGGGTTCTATTGATGAGTTATTTATGTATAAATCTGCAAGTTCATCAATAATTTTGTAAGCAAAATCTTCACTATATTCAAACTTCAATAATTCTTTGAAAATCGTTTTTAAAGCTTCATTTTCATAGTTATTGAACTTGTATTTGACTCTATGAGATAAATCTTTTAAAAGCTGTTTGATTTCAAAAATTTGATTTTTTAGCCCATCAGAATAATTAATTTGTTCAGTTACATAATCTTCGCCGAACTTTAAACCATTGTTATTGTTTTTACCATTATTACTTTGAGTTGTATTTATTTCATGTGTTACTTTAGAGATGGTTTCATCTATTGCAGCGATAATTTCAATTCTATTTTCTCTACTGTCTGATTTCGATTCAATATTCCTTGTTGACAGGATTACAGCATCCTCCCCAAGCTCTTTTGTGATTATTTGCATACCTTCTTGAATCGATGAAACCAGAACTTTTTTTATTTTCATAAAATCTTTATCAATTACATATCAAAATTCATAATGATAATGTTCATCAAAAATGAGTATGTAAAAATTGTGCCATAGTAATGAATTTCTTCAAAATTATGATATCAAAGAGCTAAACATGTTTTTTGCAAAAGGTTTATAATTTTTTTCAAAAAATCAGGTTTGATTTTATAACACTTGAAAAATTGTATTTTTCATTCTGAGAAAATGAATCGGCTTAATAATCTTCAAACAAAGATGTTGGCTAATATTGACCTAAAGAATTATTGCTTTTTCTTAAAATAAAATAAACAATTTTAGAAGTATTTTTAAGAAATTTTGTAGTTTTGAAATGTTTATACAATAAAGTTTGATAGAAAAGTGATTGTAGAATTTGACGATTTAACTTTCGACAATAGACCAAGGAAAGCTGAAGAATTCGCAGAGATTGCTTTAAAAATCAGAAGAGACATAATAAAAAGTCTTGTCCTTGCAAAATCAGGTCACTCTGGCGGTCCTCTCGGAATCACAGATGTGATGACAGTTCTTTATTTTGGTGGTTTTATGCATTACGACCCAAAAGAGCCTAAGTGGGAGAGACGTGATAGATTTGTTCTCAGCGCCGGTCACCTTTGCCCTGTCCTTTATTCAGTATTAGCACGAGCTGGTTTTTTCCCTGTAGAAGAATTAAAAACTTTAAGAAAATATGGTTCAAGATTACAAGGTCATCCTGGAATTGATATGAATTTGCCCGGACTTGAAGCAAGCACTGGATCTTTGGGACAAGGGATTTCAATTGCTGTTGGGATGGCTCTAAGCGATAAATATCTTGACAAAAATGACAGAAAGGTCTTTACTTTAACCGGAGATGGAGAGATTCAGGAGGGATCAGTATGGGAAGCAGCTATGTCTGCTGGTAATTTTAAACTCAATAATCTTTGTGTTATTGTTGATAACAACGATTGTCAAATTGATGGTCGAGTTCATGAAGTAATGAGCATATACCCAATTGACAAAAAATTCGAAGCTTTCAATTTTGACGTTATTAACATTGATGGGCATGATTTTTCTGAAATTATTGATGCTTTCAATCAGTTTAATATGAATTCTAAAAATCAAACAGGTAAACCAACCGCTATTATTGCAAAAACTTTTATGGGCAAGGGTGTGTCTTTTATGGAAGACAAATATGAATGGCATGGCATACCACCTAACGAAGAGCAAGCAATTCAAGCTTTGAAAGAATTGGTTTAATATTTTTTTATTTTAAATTATGAATAGTATAAAAATCCAAATATTTTTTTTGATAATCTCCTTATTTGTTTCCTGCAATGATGACCACAAACAAGAACCTAATCAGAACAAGATCGACTCGTCAACCGTTCAAAAAATGAATAACAATGCAGATAAACAAAACAACTCAAATAATCCAAGTATAAATTTTATCGAACCTGAAAAATTAGCTGAGTTTCTTCCTGTTTCTATTCCGAAATCTGAAAAATATCCATCAAACAGCGGCTTTCAAATCTGGAATGACAAGAAAATTTCCTCAGCCTCTTCTGAATACGTTTTTAAACCAGGCGGAATTGTTTTTATTATTAATGATTATGGAACTTATAATAATATACCCGAGGACGATTTGATCTTCATCAAAAAATATAGCGATCAACCAATTGAAAATATACAGAAACTAATTTTACCAGATGGTTTTGGTTACCAAAAATGGGATGAAGTAACTGAAACTGGTCTTTTCGAAGCTTTATTATTCAATAGAATTATTATCAGAATAGAGGGAATTAAATTACCAGAAAAATATCGAAATCTGTCAGATTTTTATTATTTAATGAACATAAAAGATTTAAAAAAAGAAATTTATAAATAAATTATGAACATGCTTGGATACGAGCTATTAGGAAAAAAACCGACGAGACACGGTTTTGGAAAAGGTTTAGTAGAACTTGGTGAACGATATGACAATGTTGTTGTACTCGGTGGCGATATAACAGGGTCGGTTATGACATCTTTCTTTAAAGAAAGATTTCCCGAAAGATTTTTTTCAATAGGAGTTGCAGAACAAAATGCTACTACAATTGCTGTTGGATTGGCTTTATCGGGTAAAATCCCTTTTTTTTCCAGTTATAGTGCTTTTGCTGCTTTCAGAAATGCAGACCAGTTAAGAATTTCAGTATGTTATAACAATGTTAATGTTAAAATTGGTGGTGGTCATTCTGGAATTACAGTAGGACCTGACGGGGCAACCCATCAATCACTTGAGGAATTGTCATTTTTGAGAACTTTACCTAATATGACCTTAATTGTTCCCTGTGATTATCAAGAAGCAAGAAAAGCAACAATTGCCGCAGGTGAAATGATTGGACCTGCCTATATTCGTTTTGGAAGGTCTGCGGTCCCAATGTTCACAACAGAAGATACCTCCTTCGAAATCGGCAAAGCACAGATGCTTGTTGATGGAAACGAAGTAGCGATAATTGCAACAGGTTTACTTGTTTGGGAAGCTTTAACTGCAGCTGATGAATTACAAAAACGCAAGGGAATTAAGGCAAAGGTTATTAATTGCTCAACAATTAAACCCATTGATGTTAAAACAATAACTGATGCAGCTATTGAATGTGGCTGTATTGTTACTGCTGAAGAACATCAGGTTCATGGTGGCTTAGGCGGAGCCATCGCCGAAGTTGTTACCAAAAATTACCCTGTCCCGATTGAGTTTGTTGGTGTTAAAGACAGTTTTGGCGGTAGTGGTGAACCTGAAGAATTGATGGAAAAATTTGGCTTAACCTGGAAGGAAATTTACTCTTCAGCTTTGAAAGCCATTGAACGCAGGGATAAAGGATTCATTGGCTACAGAAAAATCAAACAAGTTGAAAATTTTATTGATATTTAATTTTCTTAGTATAAAATTGATTATTTTAGGAACTATTAGTCTCTTTTTTATCGGGGGTTTATTTCTTTATCTCGGTGCTGAAGGATTGGTTCGAGGAACTGTTTCTTTGGCTCTGAGAGTCGGTTTCAAACCACTAATTGCAGGGGTTGTTTTTTTTACTCTTGGAGCTGCTTCACCTGAATTGTTTGTCTCTTTCATAACTGCTGCAAACTCAGATTTCGATTTAGCATTGGGAAACATTGTTGGCTCAGTCATAATGAATATTGGGCTAATTCTTGGCTTAAGTGCCTTGATCAAACCTTTAAAGCTTAATGCACACCTAATTAAATTTTACATATTTATTTTGATTTTAGTTTCAATTTTAATAATAGCTCTTTTCAGCGACAAAGAACTTTCAAGTATTGATGGTATTATTCTGCTTACTGTTTTTACATTTTACACCTTTTTATTAGTCAAATTTTCAAAGGACGAACAGCGAGAAGTTGTAAAAGAATATATAGTAAAATACTCATCCTTGAGGAAGAAAAATGTTTTAAGCATAATCTTCCTAATTGGTTCAATAGTTCTTTTAGCTATTGGCTCAAATATATTTATTTTTTCTATCAAAATAATTGGTAAAAGCTTTCTAATTCCTGACTATATTTTGTCATTGACCGCCATTGCTTTCATTTGTTCAATTCCCGAATTAGTAATAGCAATAGTATCTGCTATAAGAGGACAAGGTGATATTTCAATTGGAAATGTTTTTAGTACAAGCATATTTAACTTACTATTTGTTTTGGGATTGATTTCAATTTTTTATCCAATTAAAATGATTGGTATAACCAATATTGACCTTTATGTTCTGATGGGTATGCCGGTTTTATTTTTACCACTTGCCCGAACAGGTTATTATGTAAATCGTTTCGAAGGCTTACTTCTATTGATTGCATATTTAATCTATCTCTATTATTTATTTTTTTTAAGATAGTGGTAGTGATTCTTATCAATAAATTGTTTTTAATCTGAAACAATCACCACCAAATATTATAAACTATATGAATAAACAACACTATTTAGCTCTTGAATGCGTTAAAATTTTTTTATTACTGGAAAGTAAATTTTGAATCCAGATATATTGTATATGGCATCTTCTGTAGGAGCTTTGCTTTCATTTATTTTAGCAATGTTCCAAATAATGCTTGTTCTTGGTTTCCCATTTGCAGAGGCTTCCTGGGGCGGAAAATATAAAGTATTACCCCAAAAATTACGAGTTGCAAGTATTTTTGCATCATTAATTTTGATATTTTTCGGATTTATATACCTATTTGCCTCTAATATATTGCCCGAAATTATTCCGATGAGCACAACAAAAACCATAATGTGGGTGATCGTCGCTTTTTTACTTTTGAATATAATTGGCAATTTAGTTTCAAAAAGCAAATATGAAAAGTTTATTATGACCCCGATATCCCTTATTATGTTCATTTGTGGACTTGTTTTATCAATTTTTGGTTAACTAATCACTCTTTTTTAGTATCAACCTTTTCTTTAAACCATTTTTCATAAATTAAGTCAAATTGATATTTAATTTAAGGATACTTCTTATGAGAGTTTTTATTTTAAATTTTTTGATATTTCAGCTATTTTCAGTATCCTTGGCTTATTCTGAAACACCATATTTTCCTCCTATTAATTCGGATGATTGGGATACCTTATCTCCTTATCAGCTTGGGTGGAATATAAATAAAATAGAGGAATTATATAGATTTCTGGAAGAGAAAAATTCAAAAGCATTTATTTTACTCAAAGACGGAACAATAGTTCTGGAAAAATATTTTGACACATTTACCAAGGATAACTTATGGTATTGGGCTTCTGCAGGAAAGTCTCTTACTGCATCTTTAGTGGGAATTGCTCAGGAGGAAGGATTCCTGAATATTAATGATGAGACTTCCAAATATCTCGGTCAGTCCTGGACATCGCTCCCCAAGGAAAAGGAAGAACTGATTACCATTCGTCATCAGCTTACAATGACTACTGGATTAGATTATGAAGTTGAGGATTTGTATTGCACAAATCCGGAATGTTTGAGGTATAAAGCCGATGCAGGAACACAATGGTATTATCATAATGCTCCATACACTTTACTCGAGAAAGTTGTCGAAAAGGCAACAGGAATGAATTATAATCTTTATACATCACAAAAACTTCGTGAACAAATAGGAATGAACGGAGCTTGGATTAAATCAGGCTTTAACAATGTTTATTGGAGCAATGCCCGATCTATGGCTCGGTTTGGAATTTTAATCTCGAATAATGGTTTTTGGGAAAATAAGAACATAATAAAAGATAAAGATTATTTAAATCAAATGATTAATACTTCTCAGGATTTAAACAAATCTTATGGTTATTTATGGTGGCTTAATGGAAAGAAAAACTTTATGATGCCCGGAACTACTATGGTTTTCAATACAATGTTGATGAAGGATGCACCGCATGATGTTATTGCCGCTCTTGGTAAAAACGGTCAATGTTTAAATATATCCTCCAACAAAGGCATCGTTTGGGTAAGGATGGGCGAGGCTCCGGACGATCAATTTTTCATTAGCACTATTTTAAGTAATGACATCTGGAAATATATCAATAAAATTATGCAAAGTACTGATATAATCAATGAACAAGATGAATCAAAAATTATGGTTCTTTACAACCCTGTATCTAATAACCTTGAAATTAAGCTTACTGACTCACTCCTGCTATTTGTTGAACCCAAAATAAATATTTATAACTCAATGGGGGAATGTGTTTTATCCGAATCAATTATAAATTCAAATTTCATTGTGAAAACCGAGAAACTTCCTTTTGGATTATATTTTATTCAAATCGGAAATTATCACAATAAATTTCTGGTTGTTAGATAAAATTTATTTTTCTTACCATTCGTAAGCCAATCTGTCAGACTTTAAAGATTGAATTAAATTAATTTCACCTTTTGAACGTATATTTTGTCCTATTTTAATAATTTCAAAACTTTAATTACAAAGAGTGACCATCAACTACTTTTTTTGTAAATTTTTATGTTTATGAGCAAAGAAAAAGAATTGAAACAAGACAAAATAAATAATCGCACAATTAAAGATTATTTTCGCATTTTTGGAGTAGGTGTTGCAATGGGTTCGGCAGACATAGTGCCGGGAGTTTCCGGCGGAACTATGGCTTTTATACTTGGAATTTATGAAGAACTACTAAATACAATTAAATCATTTAACACAAAATTTTTTAAGCTAATTTTTACTTTTAAGCTTAAGGAAGCTCTTGATCATATCAATTATAAATTTCTTATATCACTCTTAATTGGTCTTGGTGGAGCATTATTATCTTTAGCCCACCTAATAAGCTGGCTTCTGGAAAATCAGCCTGTTTTACTTTTTGCTTTCTTTTTTGGTTTGGTGCTGGCTTCAATAATATCTGTAAGTTCGCATGTCCGTTGGAACATATGGATGATAATTACATTTATCATTGGAACCGCTATCGCTTTTTTTACAGTCCGACTGGTGCCGATGAATATGCCCAATGACCCAATAACATTATTCTGGACTGCCAGTGTCGCGATAATGGCAATGGTTCTACCGGGTATTTCGGGTTCCTTCGTCCTGTTTATATTAGGTCAATACAAATTTATTCTCGACGCAGTCAAATCTTTAGACATCATCACTCTTTTACCTGTAGCAGCGGGTATCTTGATAGGTATAACGACATTTTCAAGATTATTAACATGGTTGCTCAAAAACCACAAAAATATTACCATTACTCTCCTTGTTGGATTTATGATGGGTTCTCTATGGAAGATCTGGCCCTTTCGAACAGTTCTTGAAACCGCCACTAAACCTAATGGTGATATTATTCCTATAAGAGAAGAAGTAATATTGCCGGATTTAAGTTCAGGAATATTTTGGCTCTCGCTTGGATTATGTTTAATCGGTTTTTTTGCTATCAGTCTCCTTGATCATCTTGAATCCAAAAATAATCCGCTGATAAGTTTGTTGGTCAGAAAAAATAAAAGTTAAGTATGATTAAAAACTGATATTTTATTTACTAATCCAAACATATTATCGTTATTTTTGTATAGTTTTTTTAATTACAATTTACTATG
>CALHRB010000109.1 GCA_938038165.1 Candidatus Kapaibacterium sp.
TACAGCATTGATGCCTACAGCAGAGCAAATCGGAGATACCGTCCAGTTTAATGCCGGAGCCTTCAAGACTAATCCTGACGCAACTGCTGAAGATTTGGCACAAAAACTTCCTGGAGTTAGTGTGGAAGGTGGTCAGGTGAAAGCTCAAGGCGAGGAAGTCAAAAAAGTCCTTGTAGATGGGCGTCAGTTTTTTGGCGAAGACCCACTTGCATCTCTCAGAAATCTGCCTTCTGAAATAATAGATAAAGTTCAGATTTTTGATCAGAGAAGTGAACAAGCAGCTTTCACTGGAGTTGATGATGGTCAGACAAGCAAAACTATGAATATTATAACCAAACAATTTATGCGAAACGGACAATTTGGAAAAATTTATGGTGGATATGGTTTAGATAATAGATATCAGGTGGGTGCTTCTCTTAATTTATTTGATAATGACCGAAGAATAACAATTATTGGTATGAGTAACAATATCAGCAATCAGAACTTTACACCTGAAGATATTCTTGGGATTATGGGAGGGAGTTCATCAGCTGGAGGACGATTTTTCAGGATGATGGCTGGCTCGGGATTCAATCCCCAGATGTTTAGACGTAGTGGTGGTGGACCTCCCGGAGGAGGTTTTTTCAATAATTTTCTTGTTATGCCTCAAAATGGAATTTCCACAACCCATTCTCTTGGAGTTAATTATACAGACAAGTGGTTGGATAATATCGATGTTAATGGTAGTTACTTTTTTAATTATACTTCAAATAATTCTGAGAGCACCACTACGAGGGAGTTTATTTTATCATCGAGCAAGGGACAAGTGTATAATGAAGAAAGTAATTCTCTTTCGAAAAATACAAATCACAGGATAAATCTAAGAATTGATTTTACGATTGATTCCTCTAATTCCATTTTGTTGCGTCCAAGATTTTCTTACCAACCCAATAATTCATCAAGTTCTAATCAAGGTACTACTTATTTTGGAAATGATTTAATCAATTCAACCAATAATAATTATAATTCTGACCAAAGGGGGATAAATTTTGCCAATGAGTTCCTGTATCGTTTAAAATTTGAAAAAAAGGGAAGGACTTTTTCAATCGGGATTGATAATTCTTATAATGACCGTCAGGGTGAGAACTTTTTGCTTTCTGAAAATGTCTATTATATGAATAATCCAATTTTTGATTCATTAAATCAATTTTCAAACTTTTTGTCAAAGGGATGGAATCATGCGGCGAATATTAATTATACGGAGCCACTTTTTGAAAAGGATTTGATTCAGATTAGTTACAGAATTTCCAATCAGAGCAGTAGTTCGGATAAAAAAACGTATAATTATGATTTGTCTCAACAAACTTACAAGAATATTGATACTATTCTGACAAATGTTTATGAAACTAATTACTTCACTCAGCAAGCAGGATTGGCATATAGATATAGCAATGAGATAATAGAAATATCTGCTCAATCAAATGTGAGTTGGTCGCAATTAACAGGCGATCGTTCTTTCCCCTTTTTTGGCAACGTCGAAAAATCCTTCTTCAATATTATTCCAAGTGCTTCGATGAGGTATAATTTTTCGAAAACAAGCAATTTGAGATTCAACTACTATACTTATACATCTCCTCCTTCTGTTGACCAGTTGCAGGACGTTATTAATAATTCTAATCCGTTGCAGCTTTCGAGTGGGAATCCAGACCTAAAGCAGTCTTACACTCACAGTTTTTCTTTGAGGTATATGCAGACTGAGACTGATAATTCAACAGTATTTTTCGGAATGCTTGGAGGGCAGTTTACTAATGATTATATTGGTAATAACTCAATAATTGCTACTAAGGATACTTTAATAGAAAGAAATCTTTTTTTACCCATTGGAACAAAGTTTACTACTCCGATCAATCTTGGAAATTACTGGTCAGTGCGTTCTTTTGTCAATTATGGATTTCCATTGCTTTTTATGCTTTCGAAACTAAATTTGAACGTTTTTGGTGAGTATTCAAATATTCCCGCTATCATCAATGGTTTGGATAATACAACTAAGTCATCAACTTTGGCATTGAGCATTATTCTTACGAGCAACATAAGCGAAAAAATTGATTTCACCATAATGTCGAGAACAAGTCTGAACCGTGCTGAGAACGAAATTCAAAAAGACTTGAATACTAATTATTTAAATCAATTCACACAAGCCAAATTTAATCTTATATTTTTTGATAACTTCGTTTTTCAATTTGATGCCAATCATCAATTATATTCAGGAATGTCTCAAGGATATAATGTTGACTTTTTCCAGATGAATATTAGTCTTGGATATAAATTTCTGCCTAGAAATCAGGCTGAAATCAAACTATCTCTAATAGATGCCCTTAACACCAATAATTCTGTTCAGAGAAACGTAACCGATTCATATATTGAGGATATAAAAACAGCGGTTCTCAGGCGTTATGGATTGCTGACTTTTTCTTATAACATAAGAAATTTTGGACCAAGGTAAAAAGGCTGAAAAGACATAAATTTTTATAATTAAGATGGTCATTCTAACCTCATTTTCGATATCGTATTAAGAATAATTTGGTCAGGTTACTCTGTTCTAATCCTTATTGTTTTTTTATTTTTTTTATTGCAATATCTATTTCGATGTAATTATTACTTAGGAGATTATTTGAAAATTCTACTTCTTTTTTTCGTAGCTACCCTGTTAACTCTTTCTAATATCCAAGCAGAGACGATAAAATACCGGGATGCTACAAAAGGTTATACCTCGCTCAATATAACTGACTATCCAATTCATTGTGAAATGTTACTTTTAGGAAAACCAGCATATATAAAAAAAGTCAGAGTTGGTTTAGTTGGCAGTTAAGGAACATTCCGCGTTCGCATTTTTGGACAGGAAGGCAGCACTTCCATCTTAGTAAGCAATTCTAACACTCAAACAGAGGCGAATGCGTAATGTTGGTAGAAGAGATATCCTTGTCTGTTCAGAATGTTCGTAAAGTTTATAATGTTGATAAAGTTGATGGTGTTGATAATGGTCAATATTCCTTTGGTCAGACGGGGAGGTCCGACCTAATGCGTATTAATGTGTCGCATTTGCCC
>CALHRB010000110.1 GCA_938038165.1 Candidatus Kapaibacterium sp.
TAAATTGTTTGAATTGAATTCCACATTGTACTGACCAGCTGACTGAATATTATCAACTAAAGTCACAATTTCATTACCAAGTAAGTCAAAGATTTTCAGTTCAACCTTTGATTGAGCAGGAAGATAATAACTTATTGTAGTGGATGGATTGAATGGGTTGGGATAGTTTTGAAAAAGATTGAATTCTCTAATTGTATTATCGTTCCTATCCACAGCTGTAGAGGGACTATAATAAAAAAATAATTCTTTAGCCAAATAGCCTAATTTAGTACCATCAGGGACCTTGATTAGTAATCCTAAGTCTGCAGGCAACCACTGCCCATTTTGCCACTCTTCTCCGTATAGATGGATCAAGTAATAATCATTATCATATTCATAAAATCTCCTCTCCCAATTTTCCCATTGATCATTAAAGTTCAAAAACCAGTTTTCAGATATTAGATTATTATTATCATACCGAAACAAACCTTTAGCAAAATTCACCCAATCATTTTCTTCCCATCTTTTTGCCAAATTTGTCATAATATTCAAGTTGCTATCAAATTCATAAATGTTTAATTGAGAATTCAACCATTGATTGTCTACAAAATCTTGAAATAAAGTTGAATCTAATAGATTATTATCATTATAAAAATTGATAATTCTTTTAACTGTAAACCAATTATTATTTTTCCAAGTTTCAGATATTGATGAAGATAAATTATAAGAAGAATCGTAGTAATAATTAATTTTAAATTGGTTTAAAAATTCTCCTCCGATATAAGCTTGATGCAAATGAGTAATAAGGTTTCCGTTTGTATCATAAGAATAAATATCTAATCCATCATTAGACCATTCGCCCGTTAAATTATTGAATACTTCCCACAAAATGGATACAAGTTTTCCCTCGGAATTATAGGTGTTGGTACGCCTATCACTTACCATCCATTGATTATTGAACAGGCTTGAAATTATGAACTTATTAAGTGTTAAATCTTGATTATAGTAAAATGTGAGTTTTTTCCTGTCTCCAAATGTGCTAATGACTATTGTACTGTCAAGGACTTTATTAAAATCTTTTCGGAAAGAAAAAAGCTTATTAAATGCATTTAAATCTCTGCTATTTAAAGAATTGTTTATTTTTATTTCTTTTACAGAATAATCTAAATCTTGAGTGTAAAATTCAACTGCTAACAAACTAATTAACAATATAAAATGTTTTTTTATTCTCAAACTCATTGAAAACTCCGCTAAAAATAAATGCCCATTATAAAATGATGTGTATTTATGATTTTATTATCGTATTTGAACAAGTATCGAATATCAAAACTAAGTGCTCCTGAAATATTGTAGGAAGCACCTATCCCAAATAGTATTCCAAAAGAATTGGTCGGTAATTCTACAACCTCTGGAATTTCTTTAAATTCATCAGGTATCTCATCAATTGAGTTGTAAGACCAAACTTTTGGTGGTGAAGTTTCTATAAATGAATTCATAAAATTGTAAACTGCATTAATAGATATGTAAGGAGAAAGTGAACTTTCAAAAGCTATAAATTGAAATCCGAATGAGACCGGAAAAATGTCATATTGTTTATTAATTATATCATATTTGGTAGCGAAAAATCTTGGTGTTGTATCCAATGTATTCTCAGCGTATTTGCTGAATGAAGAGAAATAAGGTTGAACGCTTCTTATATATCCAGCTGATACCTGTAGATTAGTTGAGTTAAATAGATTGGATTTAAATTCAATCAAAAAATCTCCTCTTATTTTGTTTGTATTGTAAAAATTAATGCCACCATAAACGCCAAAATCAATGCTTGAAAAGGGCTTATTTCCCTGTGCAAATAGAACATTAATTGAAATCAAAAACAAAATAAAGAATAATTTAGATTTTAACATATCATTACCTAAAAAATTAGTTGATAGAATTTTTATAAAGGGCAAGTTAAACTTGCCCTTTAAGCTTTATTTGAGTAATGTCATCTTAATATTTTCTATAAATTCATTAACTTTCAATTGACAAACATAAAAACCACTCGGTAAATTCTTACCATTAAACATTACTGAATAATATCCAGGTGATTGTATTTCGTTTATAAGTGTGGTTATTTCATTCCCAAGTAAATCGAAAACCTTAAGACTAACAAAACCAACCTCTTTTATTTGATAATTAATGGTTGTCACTGGATTAAATGGATTGGGATAATTTTGCTCCAATTTGTAATCAAGCAAATAATCATTTTGATTTAAACCAATTTTCCAGGCATCACCATACCTAATAGACTGGGCATTAGTATAGCTTGAATAATTACCATTTAAGTCACTCACTCTGATTTTATATTCGGCAAGCATTGGTCCACCACCAGCATAATTTACAGAATAATCTACATATTGATTGATATTCCCACTCACGGTAGATAATAATGAGAAATTTTGTTGTCCTGTTATGCGTCTCTCGATAAAATATTTATCTCTGTCTAACTCTGAATTTATAGTCCAATTCAGCTTTGGATAAGCATTATCCCCAGTTGAAAAAGTTGAAACTGTAAAATTTTGGGGAATAGTTGGAGCAATATTATCAACAACATAGAAATACAACTGAAAAGATGTATACATATAATAATTTTGCCCGCCCCATATATCTTGATTAACATGAACCCGTCCCTCAACTAACCAAGTTCCCGCCTTTAAACATTGATGCATGCCTTGAGGAATAGTAAGTTGACTCCAATCTGTCCAATTTCCATCGGGTCCTTTGAATCTTGCGCCCCATTCATCAACGCTATATCTTGCAGGATCGGCCCATAACCAATAAGCCACACCAGCGTATCCGTTTTGATTACTAAAAAATGTTTGACCATTTGTATAAACATACCCGGCTCCTCCATTTAGGAAATATACATTGGCAGCGAATGAATGGAAGTTTATAATAATAAATAAGGTAATTAAAAGTAACTTTTTCATTTTTTCCTCTCTTAAATATTTATAAATAATATTAGCTAATTAATTCAGCATAATATTATATAAATCCAGTTGTATATTCTTTATTTGATAAGTAGAAGAGGAAATTAAGGAAGTATATTTTAGTGTGTTCATAAGCTGAAGCACTGTTTGCTTCATAATGTATGGAGTCGTTTTGTATTGGTGACTCTTTCTCTTTCCGCTCCACCAAACAGAGAGAGAGAGAGAGAGAGAGTAAAACCGTGCCAGAATAATTTCTAACCTTTGCATTTTCATATTAAATTTACTAACCACGCAAACATTCAAAAATTTCGAATTCAAATAGCAAAATTTTTTTCTTAAAGTCAAGTTAATTTTTTATTATTTCATTTACTTAATTATAATTTAGATACAAAGGTCCATCCGGACCGAGTGGTAATCCGAGCAACATCCAGATGAT
>CALHRB010000111.1 GCA_938038165.1 Candidatus Kapaibacterium sp.
TTTTTGTTATTTAAAATCTTAGATAAAAGATAAAAATAACAGAAAAAGGTATAGACTGTAATGTCGTGGCATACTTTAGATTTAAAAGACATATATAAAAAATTTGATGTCAATCCCGAGATTGGCTTAAATGAAGAAAAAATTCAGAAAAATAGACAAGAATTTGGTGAGAACATAATTCTTTCGAAAAAACCCAAACCTGATTGGGTTCTATTTCTTGAGCAATTTAATAATCCAATCATATATATTTTAATAGTAGCAGCGATTATCAATGCTTTAGTGTCGGATCTTAAAGATACTATAGTTATCTCAGCTGTCATTATACTAAATACCGTTATCGGTTTTATACAGGAAAGACGAGCTTCAGATGCTTTAAAGCTTTTGAGTAAAATGGCTGCTCCAGTTGCCAGAGTTATAAGAAACGGTGTTCAACAGTCAATACCAACAGAGGAGGTAGTCTGCGGAGATATAATATTACTCGAGAGCGGTATGCGAGTTCCAGCAGATGCACGTCTTATAGAGCTTAATAATCTTTCAGTTGATGAATCAATGTTGACCGGCGAATCATTTGCAGTTGAAAAGAAAGTTGACGCCAAAATTTCCGAATCTGCACCTATTGGGGACAGATTTAATTATATTTATTCAGGTACAATTATAATCAAAGGAAGAGCAACTGCTGTTGTTACTGCTGTTGGGAATCATACAGAATTCGGAAAAATTTCAGAAAAGGTTGCCGAAGCTGAAGATTCAGTCTCACCGCTTCAACATCAGATCGAAAAGTTCAGCAAAGGCTTAAGTTTAGCCATACTTGGTGCAGTCCTATTGATTTTTATAATTGGTTTAATTCGTAACAATTCATTAATCACAATGTTTTTGACTTCGGTTGGGTTAGCAGTTTCTGCTATTCCGGAGGGCTTACCAGTTGCTGTAACTATAACACTTTCAATCGGTATTTCCCAGATGGCAAAACACAAAGCCATCGTAAAAAAACTTTCAGCCGTCGAAACCCTTGGGAGCACTAATTTTATTTGCACTGATAAAACTGGAACCTTAACAAAAAATCAAATGACTGTTACCAAATTATTTGTTGCTGGAGATGATTTTTATGTTAGTGGTTCAGGTTATCATCCTGATGGTATTATATTTAATTCTTTATCAGGAGATGAAGTCAAGCACGATTATAACCTTGCATTAGAACTACTGACTTATAATAGCTATTTGTGTTCTGAATCAAGATTAACTCAGATTGAAAATGAAGAGTGGAAATTTGTTGGTGATCCAACAGAGGTTGCATTGATGATAATGACGAAGAAAGCAGGTCTAAAAGATATAGAAGCAACTGTTAATGTTGACATACCATTTGAATCCGAAAATCAGCTTATGGCTGTTAGAGCAAGTTTCAACAACAAAAATTATATATTTGCTAAAGGAGCACCCGAGAAAATTATTAACAGGTGTCAGTTCGAATTGCAAAAGGACGGGACAATTAAAGAGCTTGATGTTAATCTAATAAACAAAAAAATCGTAGAATTTTCAGCCTGGGGATTGAGAGTAATTGCTCTGGCTTATAATGAAAATCATCAGGAAGAAATTTTGGATTTAAATCATTTGAATGATTTGATTTTTCTTGGTTTTGCTGGTATTGAAGATTCTGTGAGGCCTGAAGCTATTGAAGCTGTCAATCAATGTCATAATGCAGGTATAAAGGTTGTAATGATTACCGGTGATCATATTAAAACTGCGCAGACCGTTGCTAAAACAGTTGGAATTGGCGAAGAGAAAGATTCTCCTGTTGGTGTAACTGGGATGGAATTAGACCAGATGACAGATAGTGAACTTTTTAAACGTGTTCAGGAAATAGATGTTTACGCTCGTGTGGCACCCCATCATAAATTCAGAATAGTAAAACAGCTTCAAGCTCATAAAAATATTGTTGCAATGACGGGTGATGGTGTCAATGATGCACCTGCCTTAAAACAAGCTGATATCGGTGTTGCCATGGGAAGCGGAACCGATGTTGCCCGTGAGGCTGCTGATATGGTTTTGATGGACGATAATTTCGCAACAATTGTACAAGCCGTCAGAAGAGGCAGAATAATACTTCATAATTTACAGCATATACTGCTCTATATTCTTTCTACGAGTTTCGGAGGTTTGCTTACAATTGCTACTTCGGTTACTATTGGACTACCCTTGCCTTTATTGCCGGCTCAATTGTTATGGGTTAACCTGGTAACTGATGGAACTTCAACATTTCCACTTGCCTTTGAAAAGGAGCATGGGGATGTTATGGCTTTTCCACCACGTAAAAAAGACAGACCGCTCATTACCAAAAGAATGATTTTCAGGATCTTCACATCGGGTATTATAATGATGTTAGGGACTCTTGTTATTTTTGTTACTTCTGCTCCTGATATTTTTAATCTTACTCCTTATGAAAATTTAAGATCCAAAACAATGGCATTTTGTATGTTAGCCTTCTTTCAAATTTGGAATGTCCAGAATTCAAGATCAGTTGATAGATCTCTCTTTTTAAATTTACCTTTTACAAAGGGACACACTTTAGACAAAATAAGTCCTTCCAAAAATTTACCATTGCTGGGAGTAATGATTCTTGCGATTTTGTTACAAGTTTCAGCAGTATCCCTCCCTTTTATGAATGTTTTGTTGAATACAGTTCCTCTTGGTTTTTGGGATTGGGTTTTAGTTTTGGCTGGTTCCTTTTCAATTATAATATTTGTTGAAATCAGTAAATTTATTACTGCACTAATCAACAAGCATAAGAGAAAAATGGGATTAATTGATGAAATGCATTTGTAAATCTAATCCAGATTTTCCATAATTTCAACCTCTCTGATTCCTTTGATCAGCATAAGATTAGAAAAAAGTTTATTCACTATACCTTTATCAATAATTTTAACTATGATTGAACCTTCAAATAAACCATTGCTAGTTTGAGTCAAATTAATACGATGGACATTGATCTGACCTATTGCCTGAGAAATTTCATTGAGCATACCGGGTCTATCTTCACCAACCACACGAAACTTAACATATTCATTAATATTTTTGGAAAAACTATTGCTTGATTCCTTTCT
>CALHRB010000112.1 GCA_938038165.1 Candidatus Kapaibacterium sp.
ATTCAATCCTGTGCTGGTGAGGGACACTCTTACCACAGATTCAGTGGTTTATATCCCTGACCCTAAGTATTCAGTCCATACTTTTGAATTTCCATTAAACCAGACGAGTTCAGGTAGTTTACCAAACGATGAAAGGTTCAAGGAACAGGGATTCATAGTTATAACAACCAAGACATTTCCCGGAGAGGATTATTCTGTAGCCCTGGTTGATTTTACTCCCTTGAATTCTGATATGATAGGGGATATCCTTGTCGATAGTGTCTTCATTCATCCAAATGATCCTTCTCAAAACAAAGCATTCTTAATGTTTTATGGGCATTTGGGGAGATTCCCAAGGAATTTTGCATCAGAAAATTCAAAAGAGTTTTGCAATTATCTTGGCACTTATTCAGGTACTGATTTGAATAATATTCGAATTGAAGCAAGTCTTTATGGTGAAAATTTGCCTAATGCCGGGGCAAAAACTTACGACTTGAACAGTAGATTTATTGCTATCAACTCAAGAGGTCAGTTTGACCCCAATATTATAATCACCACACAAGAAAAACAAGCTTTGCTTGCTGAATTCAAAGGAAAATCAATCGAAGTTGTTGTTATGCCTGGCGAAGTTTACTTTTATCGTGCAAGAAATGGAAGACAATTTGCTTTAGTCATTTCTGATATTAAAGCAGGAACTTTTCCACCAAATAAAAACAGAGTTACAATAATGTTCAATCCCTTAAAGTAATTTTTTAATTAAATATCAGGATTAATCCACAGGTTTGATTATGACTAAAAGACTATATTCTATTTTAATATTTATGTTATCAATTTTGTTTTTGGTTAACTGTTCAAGCCAGAAAAAAATTGTTCAACCCAATGGAAATGTGAAATCTCTGAACAGTACATTTGATGACTTAGCTCCAAGCCAAAGACCGGAAAAAGGAATCTCCTGTGAGCCATGCTCTAATGAATTTCAATCAAAACCTCAATCTCCAGAAAATGGAGTTAAGCCATCGAAAAAATTTTTAACAGAGTTTCTGGAACTTAAATATGGCTTATATCCCGAAGCAATTACTTTTATTACTAACACAAAAGGCTTTTTCTCAGTAGCTCATCCACCAGATAAAAGGTCATCGGATTTGCTCGGATTTCCTGTCCACGGTTTTGTTGGTGGCACTGATATTTTTGAATTTGACCTTGATGATGCTGAAGAACCAATAAAATCCCTTAGTCAGCCAATAAATTCAATTATATGGGATTCTCATCCCACTGCTGTTTCTGATGATAAATGCAATGTTCTCCTTATTTGGTCCTCCGATAGGGCAGATTTAGGTGGATTTAGTTCGCCTTTTCTAAGAATTGACAAAATCAAAGAAGTGTCTGATTATCAAGGTAATAGTGACTTGTTCTTTGCGTTTCGGGTAAATGGCGAATGGACAGAACCTAAAAATCTTAAAGATTATATCCCAGATTTAAATACTACAAGTCGCGAGGAAACACCATTTCTTTACTGTAACTGTTTAAAGCCGGTCTTAATGTTTTCCTCAGACCGGGATGGCGATTTTGACATTTATTATATTCGACTTTCGGTAGATTTTGATAAAAAGGAAGTCTCAGGTTCAGGAAAAATCGTCAGACTTCAGCGAGATGCGGAATCCCTGAATCCAGGCACCGTAAATTCAGCATTCAACGACTTCTTTCCCTTCGTGTCAAAACCTTACTCAAAAAATTTATCTGAAAATTTCATTTATTTTGCTTCCAACAGACTTGCTGAAGCTAAGGACTACGGTAAAGATACAAAAATATCAAGTCTTGGTGGGTATGATATTTATAAATTTCCACTTCCGAATGAACTCGAATGCAAACCACCTATTATAACTTATAATATTAGGTTAATTGATGCTTTAAATCCTTCAAATAAGGTTTTGAAGCCTTTTGTTAATATGAATATTATGAAAAATCAGGATTATCCGTTTGCAAAAGGCGATTTGCGAGACAAATATCCTGAGAGAGTTGATAACAGAGATTTTCTGCTTAATGATTTCCTTGGCAATTATAAGAAAGATATAAGAGAAACAAAGACTAATAATGATGTGATTTCTTCTTTTACTTTATCACCGGGGGTCAGTTATCTATTCAACGGAGGCTCAAATCAAAATGAAATAAACTGCATCGAAGGAACCGATAGAACCTTGAGCCATTACGCCGTTAGAAAAATCAGAGAAATTGAACCAAAAATCATAAAAGAGCAAAGGGAAATAGAATTTTTTGACTATAAAATCAAGGAGAAAAAAGCCGGGTATGATACTCTATGGTATGAAGAAACTGTCAAACCTTCTGAATTAAACAAATTTAGCCAGCAAGCAAATATTAAAATCGAATCAATTCAATTAGACGGAGATCTGCTAAAAGTTAAATTCAAAGAAATTATTGCAAAAAAAGAAGTCGTTGAATTAGATTCAGTAAAAATAAAAAAGAAAATAACCGTTGATATACCTGTCAGGCAATGGGATACCAGCTATGTTATGGTTGATGCAAATAATTTAGCTTTATCAGAAAAAACCAAAAGAGAGGGAGTGATCAGATTCAACAAAGTAAAAGATGATATCACAATTGAAGATACTCTCTATGTTTGGCCTCAATATTATTATTATCCACAATGCGAATGGAGATACGTTTCTGATACTGCTGAATTAAGGCGAAACGTCCCATATTTTATGACCTGTTTTTGGGAGGTTAACACAACTTCAAATTTACCGAGACACCTCGATTTGCTGAGGTCTGCCAAATACGAAGATGCTTCATTCATTGAGCTGCACAAGAAAAATCAATACTTTGGCTGGAACAGACCTGAAATTAAAGGCGAAAGAGCGGAAATCAGAAAACAGAAACATTCCAATCGAATTGAGCGATATAGACAGTTTGCAAAGATTGTTGATGAAAATTTAAAACTAATGACCGATGAAATTGCAAAAAAAATAATACCACTATTCAAAGAACTTGATTCTAAATCTGCTTCTAATCAAAACAAGCTAATTATTGTTCTTAATGGTTATAGCGATATCAGACCAATACTTAGAGGGACTTATCTCGGCGATGAAACAATCAAATATCTTTCTGTTGGTTATAATGATGAATTAACTAAAATAACTGGTAAAACACTTGTGGAAATTCCTCAGAATGCTTCCTTGGTTGACCCGCTGAATGATTATCTATCAAAATTGAGAGCTTTCTATGGGTATCGTGAAGTTTTCAGTAGGTTAGAACAATATCCTGAATTCAAGGAATATCTTGACAAAGGATTGGTTTTAATGCCCGATCAAATCGGTTCAGTGGAAGAATTCAATAAAATGATGGATAAATGCAAGATTTTATTCTTTGTTGAAGGGAGAAAAATAGACACGCAGGTTAAACCTGATATTCCTGCTTATGCCGGCGAAAACAAAGATTATTATTTTCTCGATCCGGTCAGAAGAATAGATGTAGTTGTTAAAAGAGTTGATTACTTTAATGGGGAGATCCAAAAACCAAAATGTTGTAAGCCTGCGGATTAATCTAATTGATTTTGAGCAAAGCTTTCGATTTTTTCTTTTATTGAAGTCATTATTTTTTCGTCAGCTAATTCCTGAATCATTTGGAATAGCTGACGCTCTTCTTTTCTGATGTGTGATTCGAGCAATTTTCCAAAATCGAGAAGTAATTTATAATTTTCTTTGTCATCTTCGATTTTTCGAATCATTTCATAAAATTTCAGATGTTCATCTAAAATTTCATCTATTAAATCATCCAATTTTTTGTTTTTATGCCTGAAGTTCGGGAAAACAATCTCTTCTTCCTTCCTAAAATGTCTTATAAGTTCGGTTTTGAAAAAAGACAGAGTATAATCAGATTTTCCTTCTGTGTCTATGGGATAGCCCGGGTATGATTTGCCCTGCATCATAAGAACCTGAGCTAAAAGTAAACCTTGATGATGATCTATTGAGAGTTCAACTAATGCTGGATGTCTTTTCATTTGTTAATGTCTTCTATATTTATTAAAGATGAATGATATTTTCGTTGTGTTATAATATAGAGTAATATCACTTGAAGTAGAACAGGAATAGTTCCGTTTAAAAAAGTGCTTTCGGAAAAGGGAAAAAATATTGGGACTAAAACATTGAGATCCAGAAATAAAATTATTCCCGGAATTACGGAATAAGCAAGTAATAAAAAAACAAATGATGCAAAATCAGGTTTTATAAATTTACCGCTGAAAGAAATATAATGTACAAAGCATATATCTCTGAACAAGAATAGCAGAAGATTAATTGGAAAGAATAAAGAAAAATCAAAGAAGAATTCCTCATTGCCCTTTATTAAACCTAATAAGGCGTATATTAGTATAATGATAGCGAGTAATGACGAAAATAGAGCTGAAATGATCCACAGTGGAATTAGATTGTTGAATTCTTTGAAATCTTTTGATTTAAGGGACTTAAACAATTTATTATAGTCAGTAACTTGTTTTGGTTCAATAAATAAAACAAAATAAGTAATAAATAATACTGATAACAACGCCAAGAATAAACTTAATAAGAATATATCATTTGAAGAGAATAATTCTCCAAAAGAACTTGAGAATCCTGAGGAATATATCACAATAAAAATTAAGAAAATCAACCAAACTGAATAACCCGATTGATATCTAAGCTCGGATTTGAAATTACGATATAATCCTAAAACGCTCAAAATTAAAAATGAAAACGATGTAAAAAGCATAAAATCGTAGATATCGAATGGTATATTATGCCATATTATGGTTTTTGTTATAGAATAAAACCCTTCAAACTTTGTGTTTTCAAACAAATAAAATAAAGTGGTCGAGTAACCCAAGTACCATGCGATTATCAGTCCGATGAGAAAATAAATAGTGCTGTTTAATTTTGTTTTGTAGCGATTTTTTTTAATTCCAAATAAAGTCAGAGAAATAATAACAGAATGAATATTAATTGCATTAAAAATACTGATTAAAGTGTTTTTAATAGTCAAAAATGTGTGTTCAACGAAAAGTGCAGCTATAAAATTCAAGATGATAAGAATAAGTCCACCATACCAAGCATAAGAAGTTGCCCCAAATAATTTTCCAATCGTCATCTGCCAGGGGCTGTTCAAGGATAGAATTTGATTATCCCAGGTTCTTTCATTTATTTCATTTATTACAGAATCTGCTGAAAGTTTTGAGCCCCAAATAAAAACAATTATATTAAACATAATTGATGTAAAAATAACAACTGAATCAGCAAAATTTTCTGAGAAGGAATAAATGAGAAACAGGAACAATAAAATTATTAAAGGCATCAAAAATAGCCTTGTCGAATTAAATTCAATCCAGATATTTCTGGTCAGTTCAGGGTTATTTAATATGAGTCTTTTATAATTATTTTTCATTTATCTTTCTCAGATAATAATCCTGAATATTAGGTGTTTTTGAATAAAACTGAGAAATTGGCAGTCCATAGTCAATTAATTTTTTCAACAATTGTTGTTGTTCAGTAACATCCCCAGAGTATAAAAGTTTGATTTGAAAACCATTTATTTCATATTTTTTTATTTTAGGGTCGTTGAGCAACAAATTTTCGAAATCATTAACAGGATAATTAAAATGAATGAAAATAAGCTTATCGTTAATGTCTGACTTCAGCTCCTCAACCTGTGATTCAACGATTTTTCCGTTTTTTAAAATAAGAATATTATTTGCATATTGCTCTAACTCAGTAAGGATGTGAGAAGAAACGATAATAGTTATGCCGTCTTTATTAAGATCCCTGAAAAGCTCCGAAAGGGAATATCTTGACTCCGGATCTAAACCCGAAGCAGGTTCATCAAGTAATAAAAGCCTGGGATTATGAATAATTGATTGGGCAATTGCCAATCTCTGACGCATCCCACGAGAAAGGAAACTTACTTTTGAATTAAGCTTGTCGGTAATTTTTAGCTTATAAGAAACTTCCATCAAGCGATTTTCAAGATGAGCAGCATCGAGTTTAAAGGAAAAATAGCTATAAGCCAGTGCTTGTTTTACTGTCAAATCATCGTATAAACCAAAGTAATCCTGAAGATAACCAATTTTTTTTCTTATTTCCAGGGGTTTTTGGATGATATCAATTCCATCTATAAAAATACTGCCAGAGAATGGTTTGTAAAGAGAAGTTAAACATTTCAGCAAAGTAGTTTTCCCTGCTCCATTAGGACCAGTTAGTGCGGTTATAGAGCCTTCGGAAATACTAAAGCTAATATTGTTTAATGCTCTGGTGCCCTGATAATCAAAGATTAAATTTTCTACGTTGACCATTAATCAAAAAGACAGCAATTTGTTCAAATCATTGAATATTTTATCCTCGTTTGGCAAAACATCATTTTCATAAACAGGATGATACGGAATGTGGCTGTCTTTAGCCGTTTGTCTCATAACGGGTGCATCCAGATAATGGAAAGCCTCGTTGGCAATGGTAGCTGCGATTTCAGCACCGAATCCTGTTGTCATTGTATCTTCGTGAACAATAAGAACTTTTCCGGTTTTTTTAACAGAATTAAGAACTAATTCCTTATCCCAGGGAATGATAGTTCTAAGGTCAATAATTTCTACAGTTAAATCAGAAATTTTTTCTAATCTTTTTACGGCATTAAGTGAATCCTTAACACCCATACCATAAGTTACGACTGTTGCATCGTTTCCGCTTTTAACAATTTTAGCTTGTCCAAATGGTAAAAGGTAGTTGTCGTCAGGTTCAATAGTTGTTGAGAACGGCAGACGATAAAGACCTTTGTGTTCACAGAAGATAACGGGGTCCTGAAGCCTGCATGCTGTTTTCAGTAATCCTTTGGCATCGGCGGCTGTGCTTGGATAGGCAATGAATAGTCCCGGGATGTGTGAAAAAATTGATTCAATATTCTGCGAGTGATACAAACCACCGTGAATATAGCCTCCAACAGCAACTCTTACAACCACAGGACACGAAAAACCGTTGTTAGAGCGATACCGCAAGGTTGCTAATTCATTTTTTAACTGCATGAAAGCGGGCCAGATGTAATCACCAAACTGAATTTCGACAACAGGTTTGAAACCTCTTACGGCAAGTCCAACAGCCACACCAATGATTGATGCTTCAGCCAATGGAGAATTAAAAACCCTTTCGGTTCCAAAAGCGTTTGATAATCCACGGGTAGCAGTAAAGACACCACCCTTTGGGTCAGCAATATCTTCGCCAAAAATCAACATTTTTGGATTGTGTTTCATTTCTTCGTGAAGTGCGTGATTAATGGCATCAACAAAAACAGCTTTGTTTCCTTCTGTTGGTTCAGCAGTTGCGTAATTAAGATTTCTTGTTTCTTCCGGAGCAAAAATATGTTTCATTGAGTCTTCAGCTACCGGATCGGGTCTAGACTCAGCCCAATCGCTGGATTCATCAATTTCCCTGATAACATCTTCCCAGAGAGAATTTATTTCATCGCTTGTGGCAATTTGATTATCAACCAGATAATTGCTAAGAATTTTGATGCAGTCTCGCTCACTTTTGCCTCGCTCGAGTTCATCAGCGGGTCTATATTTCTTTTGGTCATCGCTCGAGGAATGTGGTAGTAAACGCTCAACCATTGAATGCAAAAGAACAGGACCTTTTCCAGATCTGAGATATTCAGCGGCATCTCTGGCAGCAGCAAGGGATTTAAAGAAATCTGTTCCGTCAAATGTTTTCATCATTAAATTCTGATAGCAACAAAATGAATGTCCAACGGCACCACCCATTGATTGAGTTTCACGAGGCACTGATATTGCGTAGCCATTGTCCTGAATATGAAAGAGGACTGGCAGTTTTTCTCGTGATGCCCAATTTACAGCTTCATAAAATTCCCCCTGACTGGTTGTTCCTTCGCCGGAGGAGACGTAAGTGATTTCATCAAGTCCTTCTTTTTTCGAAGCAAGTGCAGTTCCAACGGCATTCAAAAATTGGGTTCCCGTTGGCGAAGATTGGGTGGGAAGGTTCAATCTCGGGCTTCCGTAATGTCCAGGCATCTGGCGTCCACCGGTTGAAGGGCATTCAGCCTTTGCAAAAGCAAGAAGGAAATACTCTTTGCTCGTCATTCCCATTGCATATGAAAAGGCATTATCACGATAATAAGTCCAGCCCCAATCTTTGGTGGGGTGTAATGTCAAAGCTATGGCTGTTTGAACTGCTTCGTGTCCGCTTCCTCCAATATGGAAAAATGATTTTCCTTGCTTTACTAACATCAAATGTTTTTCATCGGATCTTCTGGCTGTCATCATTAATCTGAGTGCTGTCATCATGTATTCTTTTGTAAGACCAAGAACTTCGTGTGGCTTTCCTTTTTTGCTTAACTTAACAGGTTGCACAGCACAAGCCGGTCCACGACCGTGAACACATTGATTTGAATCCAGAGATTCCTCGATTGAATTTAAAATTATATTACTGTTGAGTTCTATATAAGATTCTGAATTTTCAACGTTTCTCTGAGTTTTTTTTGTGGACGCCATAATTCTCCAATATTGTTACTAAAAGAAATAATTTACTATAAATATTCTAAAATTTAATCTGATTTTTGGTAAATTTCAAATTGAGAAATAAAAATTTCTTTTTTTGAAAAGTTAAGATTAAAAAATTTTAGATTAATAGCATTGATTAAACGAAATTAATTTAAATTTATGGCATGGAAAAGCATTATCGGACAAAAAAGGGTAAAAAAAATTCTACAAAAAGCTTTCATTGATAATAGAATTGCTCATTCTTATTGTTTTTGGGGGGATGAAGGTATTGGAAAGGAAGCTGTTGCAATTGAATTTGCAAAACTATTAAATTGTAAGAATCCTGTCTTAGATTCAAATTCTTCTGAAGCATGTGATAAATGTTCAAGTTGTCAAAAAGCTAATATTATGCAACATCCTAATATTGAATTCATTTTTTCTTTGCCCACCGGCAAATCAGTCGAAAATCTTATTAACCCAGAAGGAAAAGATGATGAAGAATTGATTGATGCAATCAGAAAACAATTAGAAATGAAAGCAGAAGATTTTTATCATAAAATTTCATTGCCTAATGCCAATCAAATACGAATAAATACCATAAGGGAATTAAAAAAAAAGTTATCGCTTTCTCAGATGCAAGCAGGTAGAAGGTGCATTATAATACTAAATGCTGACGAAATGACAACCGAGGCATCCAATGCACTGCTGAAATCTCTGGAAGAACCAAATCCAGATATAACATTTATATTGGTTACCTCTAAAAGGCAGGCTTTGCTCAGCACAATTCTTTCGAGATGCCAGAAACTTAAATTTGATCCAATTTCCGATAATGATTTGATTGATACTTTAATTTCTAAATATAATCAGAGCATCGAAGAAGCTCGTTTGATAACTCAGTTCGCAAGGGGATCGCTCACCCAGGCTCTTGACTATCTTGATTCCAATATGAAAGCTATAAGGGAGAAAGTTGTAACAATTCTTCGCTTGTCCTTG
Source organism: Candidatus Kapaibacterium sp. (assembly GCA_938038165.1). Lineage (GTDB taxonomy): Bacteria > Bacteroidota > Ignavibacteria > Kapaibacteriales > UBA2268 > CALHRB01. Next base: position 9,494 of record CALHRB010000112.1, read on the forward strand.
AAAAAGAAAAATTTCAGGAATGAACTATATGAACACTTAGAGCAATTAATCAAGGCTAATGATAAGCACACTCTCGAAATTTTTATTTTCCTTGTTATTGTTTGGTTCAGAGATGCTTATTCAACATTTCAAACCAAAAGCACAAAGAACATTATTAATTTAGACCAAATCGAAACGATAAACCGATTCGCAGAGAATTTCGGAGCAAAAAATATTATTGAATGCATCGAGGTAGCGGAAAAACACTTTTCCCAAATCAGGAAAAATGTTCAACCGCAGCTAATATTGATGTCTCTATTGTTAAATATCAGGAAGATACTGCTTGACTAATTAAAATTAAACAAAAGGTAATTTGATAACCTCGGCAGGGAATGATTTCCCTCGTGCTTCAATTTCAATTGTGTTACCCGGCTCGGAAAACTCAATTTTGACATAGCCCATACCTATTGGTTTATCAAGTATTGGGGACAAGTTACCACTTGTAACTGTTCCGATTTCCACACCATTTTTGAAAATTTTGTAATGATGTCTTGGAATGAATTTATCAGCATTAACAACGAAACCAACAAGTTTTCTTTTTAAACCTTCGGCTTTTACTTTTGAAATCGCTTCGCTACCGTTGAATTGCCCCTTTTGAAGTTTTGTTATCCAGCCAAGTCCAGCTTCGAGTGGATTTGTTGTTTCGTCAATATCATTCCCGTAAAGGCAATATCCTTTTTCGAGACGAAGAGTATCCCTGCAACCAAGTCCTACAAGTTCGATTCCGTATTCTTTGCCAGCATTTAGCAGTGAGTTCCAAATCCTTTCAGCATCAGAAAAGTTACCTCTGAAATACAATTCAAAACCCAGCTCGCCAGTGTAACCTGTTCGGGAAATTATCATGTCAATACCGTCAACTTTACCTTGAACGAAGTTATAGTATTTTATTTCGGAAAGATTAGTGTCAGTTAGCTTTTGAATTGTGTCCAGAGATTTTGGACCTTGAACGGCAAGCAGATTGATGTTTTTGCTTTCGTTGCTTAGCTCAATGTCAAAGCCTTCGGAATTTTTGAGGCACCATTGCCAATCCTTTACTTCGCAGGCACCATTAACAACGAGCATATAGAAATCATCCTGAATTTTATAAACAAGCATATCATCAACTATGCCACCGTCTGGTAAGCACATAGCAGAATATTGGACTCCGCCGGGAACTAACTTTAAGGCATCGTTAATCGAGATTTTCTGAACATAAGCCAGAGCATCTTTACCTTTAATTTCGAATTCACCCATATGTGACACATCGAAAATTCCAACAGCGTTTCGGACGACTTTATGCTCGTGAATAATTCCCATTTTGTATTGTATTGGCATTTCGAAACCAGCAAATTCAACCATTTTGGCTCCGGCTTGTTTATGAAGTTCATTGAAAATTGTTTTTTGCATAATGTCACTTCTTAAATATTTATAAATTTATTTAACTTTAATATAAGGTTTCATTTTTTCGAATTTTTTTTCTCCTATTCCTTTGACATTCATAATGTCCTCAGGCTTATTGAAAGGATTTGTTCTTCTATATTCGATGATTTTAAGGGCTGTTGCTTCACCTACACCGGGGAGTTTCATAAGTTCTGTTACAGATGCGGAATTGATGTTAATTTTTTCGGATGGCGGCTCTTTTTTCTGTCTGATAGGAAAATTATTTTCCTTGGATATTATTGTATCACCCAGAGCGAGTTCCGGGTCTGGTGTTCCCTTTATGTCAGTG
>CALHRB010000113.1 GCA_938038165.1 Candidatus Kapaibacterium sp.
CAGTTTTTTTATCTTTATTAATGATGTAGTTGTATACTGGTAAACCATTATTATTAAAAATCTGGATTGAAATATTATCACCTTGTATTAATAATCTGTTTAATTCTATGTTTAAAATTGTATTTGCTGGATTAGGATAAAATAAATTAACAAAATTTGAAAAATAATTAGATAGTAATCTTTTTTGATTTTGATATTCACTGCAAACATTTATAGTAAAAGAAAAAGATTTTGGAGATTGAACGTTATAAATATTGTTATTTTGTTCTTCATCCTTTAATTGCAACTTATTGACAACAATCTCACCTTGTGTTTGATCAACCAAAATTGGTATGACATTTATCTTATAAATTTTATCTTCAGGTTTGTAATTGTTTAGTGAACCAATATATCTTAAATTTTTGAAAGAGTCATCTTCGCTTATAAGAGAAAATTCATCAATTGGATAAAGCATTCTTTTAGGGATTGAAATATCGGCTTCATAATAACTTGGAGGGCAGACATTTAATGCTGCTATGTAATCATTGTTTCCTTCTAACCCTATTTCAAAATAAAACGGATTATCAATATTTTCATAGTCTGCAGGATTTAAAGAATTTTTCTCATCTTTAGGCTTTATTGATATATTGGCACTTGGTTTTAACGGCTTAAAATGTAAAACAAATGAAGTATCACACAGATTCGAGTTATTTTTGTTCTTCAATGTTAAAGTTTTTGAAATTACTTGATCCTGAATATCTATAATGTTTGTCGAACCAATTGTACCATCATCCCAAATTATATCAAGTGAATCCAAAGAGTAATAATTATCAGTTATGGCAACTGTAATGTCTTTGAAGTTACAAACAATATTTGTATCATTGCCAATTTTGAAATTATTAGAGATTAAAGGACTAATTCTAGGATAAATAATTACATTCAATGAATCAGAAATACTTTTAATTCCACCTTTTTCTGATTCAACTTTCATCTTGAAAATTTCAATTTTGTTCACGATCTGATTAATCTTTATGGTATCCTCAAAAGTTCCCAATTTTGAGAAATTTAAATTTGGTACTTCCCAATTTATATTATCAATCAAAAAAGCATTTGAGGTTAAAAATATGTCTTTTCCACTACAAAGCAGTGTGTCAGATGGACCTAAACCAAGCATAGGAACAACACATACTGGCATATAACCACTTATTAATACTGTTCCATCACTTGCCATTTGTGGTTCAGATGAAATCAAACCAATGGACGACGATACCAATTGTATTCCTTTTGTAGGATCCGGTTTATCAAAATAAAATCCTGTACCCAGATTCTGAGAACATTCTTTGCATAAATCTTCTTTTGCTAATAAAAGTTGAAATGTCAGTAAAAAGAAAATAAATAAATTAAAAACAAATTTCATTTTACTCCTCTATATTGTTATTCTGATTAATATTTTGATTTAAATTAAAAGAAGGTGATGGTTTGCTAAAATCATCTTCATATAAATATACTTTATAGTTTTCATATCCTTTGCGAATTGCAGTGATCCAGTAATAAAAATTGTAATTTCCATTTCCGTTATAAAGTTCTTGAATAATAATTTCTTCATTTGAAACAGAAATCACAGCCAATCCAAGTGATTTTTCTGATTTAGGTGTAAGACTAACAGTTATACCTGAATCAGAAGCCAATGCCTGAAAATGTGCCGGCAATTTTATTTTAGATTTTTCATTTACTAATTTTCCTTCGCCTCTGAAATACATTGCTGCCTCTGGTCCTTCAATTGCAGTATATTGGATCTTTCTTGAATTATCAGTCGGATCTGTCACAATGAATGCTTTAGATTTACCATAAACTACACCATCAGCACTAAATCCACAAATTGATTGACCGGTATTCCAATTAGGTTCAACACCATCTTTCCCAAAAATAGCAAGACCATAACCCTTGTAATTGCCATCAACTGTGGAATATAAAGAACCAAAATATGCATTTGTCAAATCAGATTCGTCGCCATCTTTTTTTAACCTTAAGGAACCTAAAACAATATTATCTGATAAATCAAAAGAATTAACTGTATTGTCTTCAATATGAAATGTATTAATTGCATTATAAGCAATTTTACCATCCGTTACACAAGCAGATTGTAAATGCCCAGTTTCTATAGAATTAGAAATTATTTGTGATGATCCAACAGAGTTAGGAGCAATCTTTGAATTTGTAATAGCGTTATCTTTAATTTTATTTGATGTTACCGTTCCATCTTTAATTTTGTTGGTTGTTACAACATTATCCGGTATATTCAAAGCATATAATGCTGTTGCCATTTGTATTCTATTAGGAAATATTTTTCCTTCAACCTCAATTTCCAACCATAATTGTTGGTTTAGATCTGCTGTTGGCGGTATCTCTAACATTGTATTGAACAAGCCCCCGATTACATCCAATACTTTTGATTGTTTTTGCACAACTACATTTCCTGAAGTTTTGTCAGAATAAAATGTAAAAGAAAAACTTACATTTTTGCGTGTCTCCGGCTTTCCATTAGCATCCACCAGCACACCCTGATATGAGATAACTCGGGGAACATCTTGGGCGATCACGCTACTTGAAAACGCAAACAGAACAATTATAAAGTAAAGTATATTCTTCATTATTACCTCGCTTTTATTATATAATTTACATATACATTTTTTGGGCGGGTCTCGTTACCACCATTGTTTTCAATTTCAATTGTATGTGAATGTAAACCAGATTCATTAGTGTATTGAGGACCAGGTTCACTTCCAGATGAACCACCAGCAGCCCTACCCCATCCTTCATCAAACATTGAAGTCGGATAGGAATGGTTATGTAAACCACTTGGCAAAATATTACCGACATGATTATGAGATAGGAATTCGTCCTTTTGGTAACTGCCAATTTTATTTCCATTTCCAATGCGTTCACTAAAATTTGGATCTCTTCCTATCCCTCTGTCTGCACCACGCAAAAACATACCACGTAAATCAGGGAGATACCCTGGATTTGGATTACCTGACCTAAAGAACAATTGTTGTAAATCAGTTTTCTGAGCAGACGTTAGTCCGCTTAAATTTGCAATCAAACGACCATCGCACAAATACCAGCCTTCGGCTTCGAGTGAAGACAAATCAGAATCATCTCCCATATAAGGTAGTACGGTACCAATAGGAACGCCAGTAGGAATTTTCATCTTTGTGCTGTCAGCAATATACGATGCTCTTGAACTATCAGCCAGTTTTGCAATTTCTGACTTAAAACTTGCTCGAACAGAGTCAATTACATTTAAAAGACTATCCGCAACTAAAGCATGAAGTGCAGAAGGAACACTTCCTAATCGTACAGGAAAGGGAGCATTATTTCCTATTTTGATGGTCAAAGCGTAGTCTCCAAGCAGAACCGGAAATCCTTTAGGTATGCTACTATCTCCTAAAAATACATGAAATAAACCACCACGGATAGGTACTCCTCTTCTTTGTTCAGACCAAGTAAAAGGTTGAGATCCATTTAGAGGTAGCAATTCAAATAATATATCAAACTCACCATTCTCCGGCTTTCCATTAGCATCCACCAACACACCCTGATATGAGATAACTCGGGGAACATCTTGGGCGATCACGCTACTTGAAAACGCTAACAGAAAAATAATAAAGTAATATATTTTTCTCATTTGATTAATCCTATTTTATATTGTAATTTGTTTTCTGTAAAATTTGATGATTATCTCGTATTGTAGTTTGAATGTTTGGAAATTGTTCATTATGAATATAAACCTCATAATTTTCGTAACCTTTTCTAATGCCATAAATAACAAATGAAAATTCATAATTGCCCAATCCTTGATTGAGCTCAACAACTTCGAAAAACTTGGAACTATAATTTGAAATGGAAAGACCAAGAGACATTGATGAATGAGGCGTTAATGAGAAAGTCAACGAGGTATCTACAACTAATGCTGTAAAGTGTTCCGGTAAATTTATTATTGCTTTTCCATTGGCTAAACGACCTTTACCACGATAATACATTGCTGCTTCAGGACCTTCTATTGCCGTATATTTAATTTGCCTATTGGAGTATGTTGGATCGGTTACTACAAATGGTTTTGTTCCACTTGACCAAATCTCTGCTTTTCCTTGTGCATCCAATCTCAGACCGGCTTTTGCATTTAATTCATTATCTACAATAAAGATTTCTTTGGCATAAACTTTACCTTCACCATTGATGCCAGCCTTTTTGTTTCCAATAGATGAATCAGCAATATATAATTCCTTGGAAAAAACAATACCCTCTCCAAGCATCCCTGCTTTTGAAGAGTTGAAATTTAAGCTGTCTATATGTCTGCCTTGTGCATCGAAAGTTATTATCGCACCACCAAGAAAAGAACTTCTCTGATAACCACCTATATAAGTATGACGATAATTTGGCCTATTAATGTCAGTATTTGTTTCTAACCTCCAGAATACCACTCGCGATAAAGAATCAAATGATAAATCTTGAATACTCCAAAGATTTGATTTAGAATTCCACTGCAGAACTTGCTTGTCACGGGCGCCATTTCGCAACAAAATTGGTGCTGTGGCAGTTCCATCACCACTTAATGGAGGAATGACATTAACAGCTTTTAAACCTGAATTAACCCCGGATTCAGTTTCGTCGGTTCCGGCATACCAATTTTCACCATCCCATTTTAGAACTTGTCCCACTGAATTTCCATATGTTAATCTAAAAGGATTGTCTTCGGTCCCTTCTCCAATGAATTCATTCCCTAATGTAAACTTACTTGGTTCCCATTGTTCAGTGTTGGTATTCCATCTTAAAAAATGTTTAGAATCATAACCTTGAGGAGGCAAAATTTTAATTGTTTTATCTTTGTTTGATGAATTAATCTTTATACCACTTTCACCTTGTATTGTAACATCATCTTTGAGACCATTCAATGAAATCATCACCGAACTTGAGTTAATCTTTTCTGCAGTGATTGATTTATCTTTAATGAGCTGATTTGTAATAGCATTTGTAGCGATTTTATTTGAAGTTACTGCACCATCAACTATTTTTTTCTCTGTTACAACATTATCAGGTATATTCAAAGCATATAATGCTGTTGCCATTTGTATTCTATTAGGAAATATTTTTCCTTCAACCTCAATTTCCAACCATAGTTGTTGATTTAGATCTGCTGTTGGAGGTATCTCTAACATTGTATTAAACAAACCCCCGATTACATCCAATACTTTTGATTG
>CALHRB010000114.1 GCA_938038165.1 Candidatus Kapaibacterium sp.
GAGATATTTCTATATTATTCAAAATTAGGCATTAAAAATGTAGTTATGATAATATGAAGAAATATTAGAAAAGAAACCAAATGAAAATCAAAATATTATATCTCATTGTCTCTCTCATCTTAGTATCAGGCTTGCTAGATAAACCCAATATCTGTCAGCAAATTTCTAACAAAAAAAGTTATTCGTTAAGTCCTGTTATCGGAAATGAATTTTACAAAGGAAAGTCAGACTGTAATGCAAATACTCAAATCTCTATTGATTCAAATAAAATCATAATCGATGTAAATGTGATAGATGATGATTTGATTCTGGAAGAAGATCCAACTAATTCTGATCATGTTGAAATATGGATAGCGATTCCTGAAGCTATTGGTGATAACATCTCTTACATTATGATTTCTGACTCATCTCTCTGGTTAGTGAACGGCGGGTCAGATATTGAGGAATTTAAATATGAAATAGAAAACCCACTTATAAGTACTACTTTACCAGAGGATGTTCGATATGACCAGCTTGACTCGTTGGATGAACTAGGCATAAGGGAAGAGGTTGACTATCAGTTAACCGATCACAGAATTGGAGAAGCAGAAAAGGTATACGTTTTATATGGTCAAACTCATTTTGGGGTAATGCCGAATAGTGCAAAACTGCATCAATATGATCAAGAATATCTTTATCAGATTATAAGAAGCTTAGAGTGTAATCCGAATGATATAACCAAAGAGTGTGTCGTATCATCAACCGTAAATAATAATGGTTATTCAATAACTCTAAAAATCTCTCCCAAAGCATTAAATTTTTTCAGCAAGGGCTCTCTGAATGAACTCAGAATTTTAGTGGATGTTGTCGATATAGATAAAAATGAAAAAGGCAAAACTCTTCTTTCAATATCAAAGAATCGACAGTGGGGCATAGTTGAAACCTTTATTCCATTACAAGTTAATAAACAATTCGGCGATTCAAGTCTAATATCTTCTTTTCCGCCAGAGAATATAGAAGATATTGATATACCTGTTTTTTATAATAGCTCTTCCGGGTGGATTCCGATATCTAAAAAAATTAAGGAATATATCTATCCCCACCGTGTATCGCCAATGCTTTTCCCAAATCTTTCATCTGTAAAATTTTTCAGAAGAATATTTTCTCATAAAAGTGATTCATTGGGTGAATACAGATTTTCAGTTTATACTTTACCGTATGAAAATTCGGCGGTTGGACAGAGAGACTTAATATTATTTGAAAACGGGCAAAAGGTCTTTGTTGAACAATTTGTTAAATCATTCTTCTTACCAAGCAAAAAACCTGCATTCTTGACAAGTAACTATGAGTTCACAATGGGAGGTTGTTTTGCAACTGGTTATTGTGGATGCAACATTGAGTCTTACTTATATCTACAATTTGAGCCTTTTGAATCCGTTGACGAAAATTTTAAGTTGCTCCATTATAATGGTAATCAAGTATGTATAGCACACTTCAGCGGCTGTGGAGATGATATTTCATTTGGAGATAGTATAACGATTAATGATTTTGATATTGAAAGTTATTTTTCAGACATTATTCACGGAGAGGGTATAGATGAGTTTGGTCACTCTTTTGATTGGATGAGCATTATTAAATTAAACCCGAATGGTGATGGCTTAACAATTAATCTTCCAAAAGGAATTCAAGTAACTGTTTGGTGGGATGAATTTGCCCGTACCATTTATTACAAACTAATCGAGGACTAAAACTTTCAGGATTTAACATCAGGAATCAAGCTTTTAGCCTTTCTTATCAAAAAATTTTATCACAATACCGCCTTAAAATTGAATAGCAGGGAACTGGTAGTCCAGTAATTTTCATTCCGGGTTTAATTTCAAGCAGCGAAGTCTGGAGAGAAACTGTAAATAAATTATGAAAATCTTTCTCTGAAAATTATGAGCTGATTGAGTATTTGAAGCGTTGGCTTAATTCAAATTGAGTGCTGTGGATAGCCACTGAAATTTTTGTCAAAATAAAAGGCGAGTTTGTTACTCGCCTTCTTTTATTTTTAATTTCTGATTAAATCAATTCAGCATCGCTGCTTTTGCCATTACCGTTTCCATTACCATTCACACCTTCATCTTCCGGAATTACTCTTGCGATATCTGCAATTGTATCACCTTCATTTAACCGGATAACTCTGACGCCCTGAGTATTTCTTCCCATTACACGAATATCTTTAACGCTTTGTCTTATTACCATTCCCTGTGTCGAGATTATAACCAATTCATCTTTATCAACAACTTCCATCATTGCTATCATCTTTCCGACTTTGTCTGTTGTCTTTACTGTAATAACGCCTTTGCCGCCTCTTTTGGTAATTCGGTAATCATTTATATCTGATCTTTTGCCAAATCCTTTTTCTGTAACAACAAGAACACTTGTCTGAGGATGACGAATAACCAGAAGTCCTACAACTTTATCACCTTTCGCTAATCTGATTCCCCGAACACCTGTTGCGGTTCTTCCCATATCACGAACATCTTTTTCGTGGAAACGGATTGCAAAGCCGTTTCTTGTTCCGATAACTATATCGTTATTTCCATCTGTCATTTTAACTTCAATAAGTTTATCGCCAGGCACAAGATTGATTGCATTTATTCCGCCTTTACGAACATTGCCGTAAGCTGATAGTACTGTTTTCTTTACTGTGCCTTGCTCGGTAACCATCATCAG
>CALHRB010000115.1 GCA_938038165.1 Candidatus Kapaibacterium sp.
TCAGTTTGTTCTTGGTTTAAATTTATAATCATTCTGCAAAACATACAAAAAAATACTGAAAAAATGCTTTTGGTGGAAAAATATAATGATTTTGATATATTTAGAGTTTTTTATCCAGAAAAAATCGAGGATATTGGAAAATTACGTATCGAATGCTGGAAAGAAAATTTGCAAGATGGTGAAATTGATGAAAAACTACTCAAAACTTCCTCTTGGATTGATGATTATGATAAAAATGGCTTTCATTGGCTTGTCTTAAAAAATAATTTATTGGTTGCCGGGGCAAGGTTAAGCTTTCATCTTGAATTTAAAAACATGCCCTGGTATTATGCCATGAGTGATTATGATTTAAGCGGTTTGAGGTTCCCTATTGCTTCTATCAACCGTTTAGTTGTTCGTAATGATTTTAGAAGGAAAGGAATAGCTAAAAAACTTGATTATTATCGTATTGAAATGGCTAAGGAACTTGGTGCAACAGCTATTATTGCCCAACCTGCTCCAATCAGAATAGAAAGCCTCAAAAAGCAAGGATTTACTTACTTCGGAAAAATCAAAAGAACAATTGAATTGCCGGGGGTAGATTTTTCTTTAATGGTTTTATTTTTTTAATCTTAAAATTTATTTTTATCAATTGAATGAAGAGTAAATTGTTAGAGAAAATTTTTTCACTGCAAAGTCATGAAAAAAAACCAGTAACGCTTTTACTAGTTTATTCCTTTTTCATGGGTGCTGCTATTGCTTTGTTTTATACCTCAACTACTTCTCTTATTCTAAGCAGATTTGATGGCACTATACTACCTTATGCGTATATAACTGGTGGAATTATCGTTTATTTTCTGAGCGAGCTGAACAGATTAATTCAAGCAAAATATAAGATATCAAATGTATTATTGATTAATATTGGTTTTTTACTTGTCTCAACCAGTATTTTCATCCTTATCAACTTTTTAACCGGCAATAAATGGATAATTTTCCTTTTGTTTGTTTGGGTAAGGGTATTTACTTTTGTTCATGGTGTGAGTTTTTGGGCTATCGCACAAAAAATCTTTGACTTAAGACAAGGTAAACGCCTGTTTGGATTAATAAGTTCAGGCGAAGTTTTGGCTGCAATATTTAGTCAATTTTCAATCCCCTTGTTGCTAAATGTTCTAACCACCGAGGATTTGCTTTACATAGGTATCGTTGAAATTGTCATAAGTCTTTTCTTCATAGCATATTTAAGAAGTAATTTGAAAAATAAACTTGATGACCTTTCAATTGAAAAATCCAATTTCAAAACAAATGACGATAAAAGCAATTCCACAGAAAGAAAATTTGGAAACAATTTTAAAATCTTTTTTGAAAATAAATATAATAGATACATCTTCTTACTGGCACTATTACCTATGTTCGGTATGTATTATTCTGATTATATCTTCTTTACTCAATCAAAAGAAATCTTTTCTGATAAAGAGGTATTAACTCAATTCCTTGGTATTTTTTTAGGTTTCAGTGCTATATTAGAACTGGCGGTAAAAAGTTTGCTGACAGGAAGATTAGTTTCAAAATATGGATTAAAAGTTGGACTTCTTGCCCTACCTTCCATGCTTTTACTGGGATTTGGACTTCCATCAGTGATTGGTACAATAGCTGGTCAAGGTATTTTATTTTTCTCCTTTATCTCTGCCGGAAGACTCTTTATGCGAATTGTCAGAGTTGGAGTAAATGACCCTGTCTTTCAAATTCTTTTTCAACCAATTGATAAAAATATTAGAACAAAATTCCAGAATCAGGTTGAAGGACAGCCTAAAGCTTTGGGAAATATTATAGCTGGAATAGTATTGATAGTATTGACTTCGTTGTCGTTTATTAATATTTTACACATAACTTACGTTTACGTGGCTGTTATATTGATCTGGCTTAAAGTCGCCGTAAATATGTACAAAGAATACAGACAAAAAGTCAGGGAAGAAATAATTGTTGGAGAATCATCTGCTTTGGTCAGTAATGACAAGAATGGCGATATTACTAAACTACCTCCTCAATATTATTTCCCTATAAATGAAAATATTCATTGGATAGATAATTTAATAAAAATTGAGCCTTCAAATTATGAATTAATGCTTTATAAAAAATTCTTAACCCTTGATAAACCCTTAAAAATTGAGTTGTTAAAATATATTATTAAAGAAAAACTACCCGTTTTTAAAACAATCACCAATTTATATTATCAAGAGACTGACAAAGAAATAAGAAAGTACTACGAAAAAACTCTCAAATACTTAAAGGTACAAACTGAAAATTCTCTAAATGAATTAGAACAAATGGTTGAAAGTAATGATATTCTGTTAGTTCTTGAATGTGCAAGGTGGGTTGGTTATTCAAAAAGATATCGTTCTTATCAAATCCTTGAAAAATTGCTCCAACATCCTGACGAGAGAGTTGTCAAAGTAGCTTTATTATCTGCTGGAATCTCTGGAAGAAAAGAATTAATAAGCAAATTGATTGATAATTTGTTTCAAAGAAAATTTGCCCTGAGCAGTTATGAAGGATTAAAGCTATTCAGTAAAATAAGTAGTCTTAATAATTTTAAATACTTGAACGACTCTTTCAGTTCAGACAGAAATAATAACGAGTTGGCTGATAATGTTTCATCATCTGATAAAAATACAGTAGATATTACAACACTAACTAAAAGAGACTTCAGTTACAATTTAAAAGATATCGAACTACTCACCAAAAGATGGACAGGAAAAAAGGAGATGAAGAAAATCATCAGGGCTTTAGGAGTGATTGGAGGTAAATACGGGATAAAATGGCTTAGAAATAGAATAAATTATAATAATTTCGAAATTAGAAACTTAATTATAGAGGAACTCATAAAATTAGGTTATAAATGCTCTTCGACAGAAATTAGCATAGTTCAGGATTTGATTGAAAAGGAAATGAGGTATATTATTTGGTATATATCTTGTAAAAGAGACATAGAAAATACTTTGCTCAAAAATCCGATTATTCTCAAAGAAAACCCCGAATTATACAAGTTTATTCAATACCTGTTGAAATCATTAGAACATGACAGTATCGAAAAAAAGAACTCAATTTTCAGTTTATTATCATTAATTTATAATCCCAGAATAATCAAAGTGGCCAAAGAAAGAATTGAAGAAGGAGGAACTGAATCTAAGGCTTTTGGAATAGAAATGCTCGAAATGACATTGAATGAGAGTTTGAAAGAGTTATTAATCAATCTGTTTGATATCGGTCTAACTAATGATGTAACTGAAAAATATAAGTTTCATTTTACAGAACCTGAACTTTCTCTTGCTGAAAGGCTTGAAGACATTATTATGCGGGATTTTAATGAAGTAAGCCTTTGGACAAAGGCTTGTGCAATTGAATGCGTTGAAAATTATCAAGAGGTTGGATCCCAATTATTAAATTCAATTGCTGGTTTGATATTTTCGAAAGAGAGAATTATTTCGGAAACTTCCCTTCTTTGTTTAAAAAAACTCGATACTAAATTCTACGAAAGACAAACCAGAAATATTATTAATCAGACTGATTCGGAGATTGTTGATAAAAAAACTTTTGTCAATCTTATTACCGATATTGAGCTCATTCAAAAAGGTAAAGCAACAAAAATGACTGATTTAGTTCGTACATTAGGTGAGCTACAATTATTTAATCAAATCCCGGAATCATATAGATTATATCTTATCAACAATGGCGATTTAATCAAATTAAAACAAGGAAATGAACTTATAACCTTAAAGTATTCTACGG
>CALHRB010000116.1 GCA_938038165.1 Candidatus Kapaibacterium sp.
TTCGGGAATATCGCCGAGCCAATCAATTCCACTGGGTTTAAATTTTACATTTGGGTTAATGCCTTTTGTAACAGCCTGGTTAATTATTGCAGTGCGTTCTTCTTTGTAGAGTTCAATCAGTTTTTTCTTTTTCTCAATCAGGTTGTCAATTTTTTTGGTTTTGTCATCAAGAAAATTTGCAATGGCGGTTTGCTCAGGTTTAGGAGGGACAAGCAAAGGAATTTTCGCCATCATATTATTCATTAACTTTGGATTTATATCGAGTCTTACCGAAATTTTAGTCCCTAAGTTTAGAATATATGGTAAATATCTTAAATCAATTCGTTCCCAATTCTTGGGCTGGATTGTACCGCAAACATTAGTACAATTAAACTTTCCCGTTCTATAGAATACTGTCCCAGCATTAGCACCATCAGTAGTCCAAGTAACATATTCGCCCTCGAAATCATAAGTGTTTAAAAATCCCATAATGCCATTATTTTCAGTTTGTGAACTGTATACCGGATATTTACCGGAATTTTCACCAATCTCGATATGACTTATAACTCTACCTCTTCCAAGGTTATTTAATCTACCTACAGTTGATATTTCCCAATGTTCCGGAATTTCACCAATCCATTCAACGCCGCTGGGTTTGTATTTGGGGTATTTTTTCAATTCGTTTTTTTTATCAATATCCATTATATCTTTTGGTACCGTTCATTTATCTGGTCTTTTGATCTACATCCCTGCCGGGATTACAATTTTATTCGATAATTATTTTCCTAACCGGCAATTTTTACGGCAGAATTGCCAGTATTTTTGCCGTAAATAGACTTTAATATTTAGTATAGCTTAGTCACTTCTTAGTCATTATTTAATGACATTTATGATAAAAAAGTTAATAATTGATTAAAAAATGAACTTTTTTCTGTACCAGCTTAGTCACTGCTTAGACACTCAATCTTTACTCTTATCTTTATTTAGTGCTGCCAGAAGCTCCTTTCCAAAAATTGTTGTAGAATACTTTTGCTTTGGTGATTTAGGAGAATCCGGAATAATTCTTTCTAAAAGTAATTTATTAATTAAAAGAACAATATACTTCTCATAATTTTTAGTATGATTAGTTAACTCTATATAATCGAGAATTTCACCTCTACTTTGAGGAGATGTACAAAACCGAAGTACATCAAAATGTTTAAGGTCTAAATCCTTACCTAATTCGACAATGTTAAATAATGGATTAGGATAAAAAGTTGTCTTAAAATAATTTCTTGCATCATCAGTCTCAAATATTGGTTTCGGGGAAAGATTTTTTTCAAGAGATTTCAGAATTGTTGGAACACCAGTAGCTCTACCTTCTGTAAGATGAAGTTCTTTCAGGAACTCGCCTATTCTTCTGTTACGATACTTCCTCACATCAAAAGTAAAACTTTTCAATTTCTCATTATCTAACGGAGGTAATGGTCCCGGAAAACTTATTATATCAACTCGGGATGGGTAAATCCTGACTTCAATAGATGAATCGTTATCATAAGCTCTATGGTAAACGGCGTTACACAGAGCTTCTTCAAGTGCATCATAAGGATAATTATAAAATCTATTTGATTCAGCTTTTTGAGATGACTTAACTACTTTTTCAGTTACCACCATTTTATTGAGATAATCCAAAGCAGCTCTTAATTGAATATGAAGAGGACCATCAAAAACTTTTTCTACATAATCAGAGCCATTTTCATCTATAAATGTAATAACCTCAATTTTAGCATATGGGAAAAATCTATGAATATTCTTTGAAAAGAAAAGGATACCAACATTTTTAGGAAGAAGGTTTTCGTTTGCACCTTCAGCAATATTCATTCTGCGTGCAATTTCAGAAATTGATAGCCCAGGAATTTCACTTTCGAGATCACTGCCAATTTCATTCAAGAAAACTTTTATTGTTGAAAGATCAAGATCATTTAATTCTGCTTTGTGATTTATCTGATCATCAAAAGGTATTTGATTTGCCATCCCCATAAGTTCGCGTTCTTCATCCCTTGTTGGTTGAACAGTTGAAGAATATCTTCTGATGTAATAAAAATATTGGGGATTATGCCCAAGAGTTTCCGGAGCTTTGTATGGACGATTGCTTCCACCAGGACACCAGAGAATGAGAATTTTATTTCCTTGATAGTCAACTGGTTCAACAATAGGAAAATAATTTGGGATTATCCTTCTGCAAATATTATTTAATTCTTCTTGTATTTTATCAATCTGATTTAGTGGTAAACCCTTATGTGGAAATACTGGTTGTCTATTATTTTCTGCAACACCTAAAATAATATAACCGCCGCCCCAGTTGTTAAAATCGTTGGCAAAGGCACAAATTGTTCTAAGAGTTCTTTCCGGATTCCAACCTTCACGGAATTCAATTCTATCCCATTCAACTGTTTTACCGTTTAATAATTCGTTAATATTTATTGGCAGGGGCATTATTCAAATATCTCCCTTATTCCGTCCCGCGTATTTTCTTCTAATTCAAGTATATCTTTTCTTATTTCCTCCAGACTTCGCAACGGTTTATATTTATAAAAATACTTTGTGAAATTTATTTCGTAACCGATTTTAGTTTTACGATGGTCAATCCACGCACCTGGTAAATGTGGAAGTACTTCTCTTTTGAAATATTCATCAACATCTTCTTTGAGTGGAATGTTTTCATAATCTCTTAAATCAGGGTCGGGCAGAGGATTTCCTTTTTTATCACATTCAATTTCACCCTTCTCGTTCCGTTTTGGGCGCTCCACTGTAATGCGTGTATAACCAAAATCTTCATTATCAAAAATTTTGCAATATTCATTTT
>CALHRB010000117.1 GCA_938038165.1 Candidatus Kapaibacterium sp.
ATTTCCTATGATAGCAAAATTCTTATTGGTTTGCAAATCCTCATTTGTTAAGGCTCTTCCTTCCAGGATTGTAATATTATTATTGTAGAAATACTCTTCATCAGTTCCTATCAAAGTAACATCTGGATCCGTTGAATAATTCAAAAACTTGATTGTATTAAATGAAGAAGAACTGAATCCACTAATAAATCTTGTTGATGTTAAAATTTTTTTTAATTCTCTTAATTGTGAATACGTTATAGGCTTTCTGTTTCTGTATTTCCTCCAGTTTTGACCTGTTACTATACTTGGAGTTCGCTTTATTGAAAAAGTATTCTCGCCTAAAGTAATCATTTCATTTGTTACTGCATTATCAATTGATTTGATTAATACTCCAGTTCCCATAAGTGCAAAAACTCCGATTGAAATGCTAAGCAATGTTAAAAAAGCCCTAAGTTTATTCACTCTGACTGAGTCAAAAGCAAGATATATGCTCTCTAAAATATTCATTTTTTTCCTTATTCAAACCTCAATGATTCAACAGGATCAAGCTTTGAAGCCCTTAATGCAGGTAATAATCCTGCCAAAATTCCAACAAAAATTGAAACAATTGAGGCTATTATTATAAGTCTCATTGGTAAATAAGGCAACAAAAACTCAGTTGATGGAAAAATTGTTGGGAGAAAAGTTGCAACAAAATAGATTAAAACAGAGCAGAACAGGAATGAAAAAATAGCTCCAATCAAACAAAGAAACGATGATTCCGCCAAAAATTGAGCTAAAATTATAAGCCGTTTGGCACCGAGAGCCTTTCTGATGCCAATTTCTTTAGTGCGTTCAACAACAGAAACAAACATAATATTCATAATTCCAATCAAACCGACAACAAATGATAAAACAGTCAGACCAATTCCTATCCCCCAAACATAAAGCCTCAAACTCTCGACACTTTTCTCGAAGGCTTTTGTTTCATTAATTGAAAAATCGTCTTCTTGCCAGGGTTTCAAATTTCTTATCATTCTCATTGCACCAATAGTTTCGGCTCTAGCAAGATCAAGATTGCTTTCGCTTCCAGCTTTTACTGCAATTGAAACCGACCTCCTAAAATTTCCAAAAAGTCCAACAAAAGAGTTTATGGGTATATATATTTGATTATCTAAAAAATCTATCAGTATTGTTGATTGCTTCTTGACCACGCCTATTATCTTGAATTTTTTTCCGTTAATTTTTATAACCTGTCCTATGCCATCATTTTTAGGAAAAAGAGTTTTGTTTACTCCATAACCCAAAACAACAACATTTGAGCTTTGGCTTTCTTCGAAAACAGAAAAAAAACGACCGTTGATAACAGTGCCACCGGGGGTTTGACCATATTCCGATTTAGTTCCAATCACTGATATACCTGAAAGCTTATCGTTCTTGAAAACTATAGTGGAGTTCCATTTTCGGGCTACAGGAACAACTATTTCTGCACTTTCTAAAACTTTGCTTAATTCATCAGCTTGATTCAAAGTAATTGGCTTTCTTGCGGCTAATAATTTCCAGTTCTTTCCTCCTGACCAATCCCATTGATCAACATAAATCATATCAACTCCAATGAGATTGAAAGTTTCTTCAACTGCTCGATCTAATCCACTTAAAAACCAACCCATTAAAATTACAAATGAGACGCCAATAACAACCCCCAGCGAAGCAAGAATAGATCTTAGCTTATTTGCCAATATTGATCTTGTTGCTTCTTTAATTATTTCAAATATTTCGGGGATTTTCAACATAAATAATTTATCATTTACTTACATCGGTAATAGTTTCAATTTTACCATCTAGTAATTTTATTATTTTGTTTGCGTGCCTGGCTATATGCTCCTCGTGGGTTACAAGTATAATCGTATTGCCTAATTTCCATAAATCATTAAATAAAGCCATAATTTCTTCACCTGTCTTAGTATCAAGATTTCCAGTGGGCTCGTCAGCTAAAATTATAGAAGGCCGATTAACTAAAGCTCGAGCAATAGCAACCCTTTGCCTTTGACCACCTGAAAGTTCATTTGGTTTGTGCTCCATCCTATCGGAAAGTCCGACATTTCTCAGCGCTACCTTGGCTGCTTCAATTCTCTCAGAGCTTTTCACACCTGCATAAATCAATGGCAATTCTACATTTTTTAGAGCAGTTGCTCTTGACAATAAGTTAAAAGTCTGGAAGACAAATCCTATTTGTTTGTTTCTTATTGATGCAAGCTCATTATCAGTCATTTCGCTTACATTTATGCCATTAAAATAATACTTCCCACTGGTTGGAGTGTCTAAGCACCCCAAAATATTCATCAAAGTTGATTTTCCTGAACCCGATGGTCCCATAATTGCAAGATACTCATTCTTTTGAATATCAAGGTTTATATTCTTCAAAGCATGGACCTTTTCTTCTCCCATCTGATATATTTTTGTTATACCATCAAGGTGGATCATTGAATTATTTAAGTTGCCTGCTTCCATCTTTTTTATTTTTATTTTTTTTGTTTGCTTTTGACACTATCAATTTTAATGATTGAACCATCTTGCAATAATCTACTCACAGCAAGATAATTACCAGTAACTATTTCATCTCCCTCCTGAAGCCCTTCGATAATTTCAATGAAACCTTTATCGCTTATACCTGTTTTGACATTTACCTGCTTAACCCTATTATCTTTTTTTAAAAAAACCACTGATTGAATCCTTTGTTGATTTTTCTTTTTTTCGCTGTCTTCATCTACTTTTTTCAATTCAATATCTCCATCCGCACCAATGTCATCAGGTTTAGGTTCTCTGACCGTAACTGACTGCAATGGAATAGCTAAAACATTATTTCTGGTTTCAGTATTTATCTCAACATTACAACTCATACCCGGTCGTAATTTTACCTCTTTGTCAAGAAGTCTGATTTTGACTTTAAAATTTATTACTTGATCTTGGGTACCTTGCTGAGAAATTATGGCAGAATGCCCAACTTCTGTAACTATTCCCTTATAAGTTTTCTCGCTAAAAGCATCTATTTCGACTTTGGCAGTGTCTCCAACTTTAACAAGGACAACATCGTTTTCATCAACTTCGACAATTGCATTCATAATATTTAAATCACTGATTCTCATCATCTCCGTACCAGCCATTTGAGCTGTTCCCACAACTTTTTCACCTTTTTGAACTGTTAAAGATGTTACAATTCCATTTATTGGTGAAGTGATAACAGTTCTTGAAGCGGTCTTTTCAGCTTGACGAAGATTAGCAAGAGATTGTTCATATCTGGAAAGTGAAACAGAGTAACTGGAATTTGCTTTATCGAAATTCGTTTTTGCAAGCTCAAATTCTTGTTTAGAAGCGAATTCCTTTTTAAATAAATCAGTAGTTCGTTTCAATTCATTTTCAGCTCTTTCTAATTCAGCTTTTGCTATCTGTATTTCAAATTTGGCAGAATTGGCAGCGGCTTTAAACTGTTCAAGTTGGGTTTCGAGAATGTCCGGTTTAATTCTGACAAGTAGCTGTCCTGCTCTGACGGTATCCCCTTCTTTTACTCCAAGAAACTGAATTTCCCCACTAGTTTCAGATGAAATTTTTACTTCAATTTCAGGTTCGATTTTGCCAACCGCTGAAACAGTCTGACTTATTGTCTTTCTCTCGACTTTAGCTGTTGTAACAGCTATTGCCTGATCACTCTTATTAAATATGAAGAATAACGAGATAACAATAACAAGCATAACAAAAATGACTGTAAATATCCATATTTTTGTTTTTTTCCTTTTCATAAATCCTCTAATTATTTTCTTTTAAATCTTTTAGTTTATAAACTGCAGTTCCTGATATTATATCGTGAAGTGCTTGCCTCTTATAGGAGAAGACAAATAAAAATCCAATCGCTACAACTAAGAAAACAAGAAATGTTAGTAAATATAGCGTTGTGTTCTTTGTCAGTAAAGATATAATTAAAACAAGATAAAAGCTATGCTTGATTAAGAACCGAATAATTAGCTTCCCATAATCAGAGTGTTGAGCATCGGCAGTTCCAATTCTTAGCCTTAGAATTAGCTTACCCGGACTACCTGCTAAAAGCACTTCGGTTAGATAATAGCATAAAGTAAATAAAGTTGAAAAAAGATAGTAAAACATAATATTTTCAAAGAAGAAATCCATTGCTTCTTTGAGCATATCAGGATCTGTTTGTGCTTCTTTTAAAATTTCGTTGAATTGATTAATCAGTTCGTTAAAATCTGAAAATTGCATTATTAATGTTGTTATCAGCCAAAGAATAACAAAATCTATTAGAACCGCAGCAAACCTTAATCCAAATCCTTGTCTGATTTCAATTGGATTTTTAAGAAGTGGAGATTGTAAATTAATAATTTGTTGCTTTTCTTCCTCGCTCATTCTTGTATAACAATCTTTACAGATTGTTTCGGTTGCAAAGTAGTACATGGAAGTGTATTCGTTGCCACATTTTTCACATTTCATAGTTTTTTCTGATTTATTGTTCCAAATTACCTATTGAATAAAGAACTTCCTTCTGTGCATTAAAGTAATTATAGAAAGCTGTAATGCGATTTATTTTTGCGTTAATAAACATATTATTAGCGTAATAATAATCTGTTATATTAATAGTTCCAACTCTAAATCTTTCTTCTGCACTTTCAAAAGACTTTTCGGAGGATAACAAAGCCCTTTCTGCAATTTCAATTTGTTTTTCTGCAGCCTCTAAATTCAAAAAAGCAGTTTTCACTTCCTTCTTGATTTTTTGTATAATGCTAGTTTTTTCGATTTCTTTTTGCTCAAATACCGCTCTGGCGGCTTGGACCTGATTGTTTGTCCTGAAATTATCAAAAATTGGAACCTGAAGGTTCAAACCAATATAAGATCTACCCAATTCTGAAAATTTAGTCAAATCATTGTTAGTCCAGCTCCAACCACCTATCGCCGAAAGTATAGGATAATACTGACTATTAGCCACATTCATCTGCAATTGTGCTGCGGAGATTGAATAGTTAGCTGCCTGAACATCCAGACGCTGTTTTATGGCTCTATCGGTTGCTGATTCAATACTTCCAATTTCTTTACGAAAATTATCAATATTGTGGTCTTTTATGGATTTTGGGTAGCCATCATCAGAGAAATCTGAATCAGCATCAGGATTTAATCCCATCAGTGCCAAAAGATTAGCCGAAGCCAATTTGTAATCATTTTCAGCTTTCAATAATTCAAGCTCACGATTCGAAATCTCAGTTTCTTGGGTGTAGATATTTGTGATTGGAATAAGACCAGCTTCATATTGGGCTTTTAATTTCAAGTAATCCTTTTTTGCCAGATCAAGATTTTCCTGCCTGAGGCTTATTATTTGCTTCGTCCTGAGCACCTCGGTAAATTGACGGTAAATGTTTAGTATTACAGTCTTGCTGATTTGCTGATTATTATAATAAATATTATTCAGATTATCTTTTGTCCGATTATAATTTGATTCCCTTGAAAAACCGTTAAAAATAACATAAGATGCACCAGCATTAATACGATAAGAATTAGGATCAGTTGTTGGCAAAGGGATAATTTGTCCCCCAACATTAACAGTTTTTCCACCTTCGGAGTTTAATTGCCTGGTATAACCCATTGATAAATCGACAGAAGGGAGGAATTCACCAAAAGCTGCCGCTATTTCAGCTCCGGCAGATTTATATCTTGATTCGGCTGATAAAATATCGGGATTATATTTTAACGCATATTCTATACAATCATTGACTTTCAAAAAATATTTGCCACTATTAGCTTTAAGACTATTAAGATCTTGCCCGTAAGAACTAATAGTTAATTGAATTAACAACATAAAATGAACAGAAAATAAAATTCTTTTCATTATTCACCACAGTTAAAAACTAATAAGCTAATTACGTTAAGATTATAAATATGTTGCAAGAAAAATCTATACATAATCATAAAAGATGAAACATTTCCTTTTCACTAATATTTTTTTTCTTTATTTTTGAAACTTAATACATTATAAAAATAGTGATATGAGTTTAACATTTATTTTCTTTGCAGTTCTTTCAATTTTAGCAATAGCAAGCGGTATTGTTACTATCTCATCAAAAAATCCTGTTATCTCTGCAATGGCTTTGGTTGTCCAATTCTTTATGTTAGCTGGTTTATATCTGACTCTTAATGCACAATTTATTGCCGTCATACAGATTCTGGTTTATGCAGGAGCAATTATGGTTTTAGTTGTATTTGTGATTATGCTCCTGAACTTAGGTGATGAAGAAAAATTAAAAGAAAATTTCAATCTTAGGGTGGGTATTGCTATTGCTTTTGGTGCAGTGTTGCTTATTCAATTTATAATTATATTCCTAAGCCAAAGCTCAGGTATTAAAAGCTTTGCACCTAACTCTATCTCTCAAGGAACTGTCGAAGGTATTGGTAAAGAACTTTATACAAACTATCTATTACCATTTATTGCAATTTCTATTGTTTTGGTTGCTGCCATTGTTGGTGCAGTTATTTTAGCTAAAAGAAAAATTGATTAAGGAGTTCAATATGCCCGAAAATATACCGTTAGAATATTATCTTGTTATATCAGCATTTTTGTTCATTCTGGGCACCATCGGTGTTCTTACTCGTCGGAATGTCATAATCATTTTTATGTCTATCGAGATGATGTTAAATTCAGTCAATTTAACATTTGTAGCATTTTCTTCATTTCTTGGCAATCCTGCAGGACAGATTTTTGTTTTTTTTATTATGGCTGTCGCAGCCGCAGAAGCTGCTGTCGGACTCGCCATTGTTTTGGCTCTTTTCAGAAAATCGGGAAATATCTATGTTGATAAGGTAAACATTTTAAAATGGTGATCCACTATTTCAATCCTTATTTTACCCATTAATTTATCTATTAACAAAAATTAATTTGATGACTGAATTTCAATTTACTCTATCGTTTTATGATTTATCAGTCATTATCATTTATTTTCTTTTGATTCTTTTCATCGGTTTTTTCCTTTCGAGAAAAGAGAAAAACGAAAAGCATTTAAACGAAAAAGAAAACTTTATACTTGCCGGTAGGAAGCTGACACTCCCTTTTTTTATAGCTACCTTGGTTGCTACCTGGTATGGAAATATTCTCGGTGTTGGTGAATTCATCTATCGCTCTGGAATTTCTGCTTGGGTTTGTTTTGCTTTTCCTTATTATATTGCCGCTTTAATTTATGCATTATTTTTTGCCAAAAAAATCAGGTCTCTTTCGATTTATTCGATCCCGGAGCAATTTAAAAATAAATATGGAGCTGTTGCGGGAATGATAGCTTCTCTGTTTGTTCTGATTATTTCCATTCCAGCTTCGTATATTCTTATGCTTGGAATTATGATTAAAAGCCTGACGGGTTTTAATCTTTTATTATCTATGATTGCCGGGGTTTTACTTTCTTTCATCTATCTCTATTACGGAGGTTTCAAATCCGATGTTCTGACCAATACTGCGCAATTTTTTCTGATGTATTTAGGGTTCACCGTTATTTTTGTTGTAGGATATAACACATTTGGCTCGCCATTAGATATTATTGACAAACTTCCTGAAAATCACAAAACTTTATTTGGGGGC
Source organism: Candidatus Kapaibacterium sp. (assembly GCA_938038165.1). Classification (GTDB taxonomy): domain Bacteria; phylum Bacteroidota; class Ignavibacteria; order Kapaibacteriales; family UBA2268; genus CALHRB01. The sequence continues at coordinate 7,583 of CALHRB010000117.1, forward strand.
TTTCACTGGCAACATATTCTTGCATGGTATTTAATTGCTTTTCAGACATTTGTTGACCCATCATTTCATCAGCGATGTTCGGCTGTAAACAAGCCTGAAACCGCTCAGAAAGGGATTTTGATTTCAATTCTTTTCTGGCTTGTCTTCGATTTATTAACTCTTTCGATTGGACTTTATGGTGTTGCATTTTTAAAAGATATAAACCCCGTAAGCTCGTATCCGATTCTCGCTGAAATGATCCTTCCATCATTCTGGAAAGGTATTTTTATCGTTGCCTTACTTGCAGTCATAATGTCAACACTCGAAAGCTATTTCTTTATTTCAGCCGTCACGATTGGGAACGACATACTCCACCCTTTGATTAAAGGTAAGTCAAAATTAAATACAAAATCATTAACTCAAATTGGTTTAACTTTCTCTGCTGTTTCAGGAATTGGTTTAGCTTATTTGATTCCTTCAGCAATTGATTTGATATTTAAAACCTCATCTTTAGCTATACCCGGTCTTCTATTTCCAATGCTTATTAGTTTTAGCAGAAAATATTCATTAAATCAAAAATCAACAGTATTTGTTATGTTGGTCCCTTTTTTGGTATCGGCTGTTTGGTTTGCTTTGCAAAACATCGAATGGGATAACATTCAAATCAAAAATTTAATCTACGAAACCGAACCGATGTTTATTGGAATCATTTTCTCTATTGTTTTGGGATTATTATTTCTAAAAAAAACAAAGTTTAAACAACTGCAGACTCATTAATTGTAATTGAACCTGAATCAGCATCCAGAGTAGCTTTCAATCCAACAGGCAATGTAATTTGATTTGGAGTATGACCAATTGTTAAGCCATAAACAACTGGAATGCTCAAATCAGAAAAAATATGATCCAAAATTTCACCCAGGGCATAATCCCAGATGCGTGAACTATTAGGTTTATCATAGTTACAACCAGCACACTCTCCAAAGATTATTCCCTTTGCTTCTTTAAACTTACCTGCAATTTTTAATTGTGAAAGCATTCTATCAATTCTAAACGGCTCTTCCCCAACATCTTCCAGAAAAAGAATAGATTCCTTAGTATTGATTTCGAATTTTGTTCCCATAAGTGCACAAATCAAAGAAAGATTACCGCCGATTAGTTTACCTTCTGCTGTTCCATTTTTTATGGTTCTAATAGGATGAGCTTTTCTGAAGTTATTCATATATGATGGATTTGTTACCTTGCCAATTACTTCATTACTCATAATTATATGCTTGAATGAATTCATTGTAAAATCAGTAAATGCACTTGTCATCACAGGACCATGAAAGGTAACTAAACCCGAAAATTTTGATATTGCAAGATGAAGAGCGGTAATATCACTATAACCCAAGAAAACTTTTGGATTCTCTCTAATTAATTCATAATTAACGTAGTCAAGTATTTGAATAGAACCATAGCCACCTCTGATGCAAAAAACTCCTTTGACTTCTGGATCTTTGAACATTGAATGTAAATCATCTGCTCTTTCTTCGACAGTTCTGCTTTTATATCCAGTGCCCGACTTAACATACTTGCCAAATTTGTATTTTAATCCAAGATAATCAACGGTTTCAACAACCTTTGAAAGTTCATCAGGATCGCTTACGGCTGTGCCAGGTGTTATTAAGCCAACTGTGTCTCCTTTTTTGATGGCATAAGGTTTGATAAATTCTATTTCTGATTGATTACTACGAAAATCTGAATTATTTTCATCTGCCAGATTTTCAGTAAATCCCAACATTAAACTACTTAAAACACTCAAGTTAAAATTTCTTCTGTTCATTTGGTCAAAAGTTTCATTTTATAATGACATTTAAAATAATAAAATTATATTTAATAATTCAAAAAATACTAAAAATGAAGTCATTTCGACAATATTCTCAAAATATTAAGAAACAATAAACACAATTGCTTTTTTATCTTTTTTTTATTAAGTTACTCACTTAAACATAGATTTCTTG
>CALHRB010000118.1 GCA_938038165.1 Candidatus Kapaibacterium sp.
ACTAATGAATTTATCTACTTAAATTCAGGAAATAATTAATTTGAAAGATAGAAAAAAAATATCTATACTTGGTTCAACGGGCTCGATAGGATTACAGTCTCTTGATGTTATCAATCTTATTGAGGACGATTATCAAATCAATTTTTTAACCGCAAATACTCGTATTGATTTGCTTGCTCAGCAAGTTGAAAAATATCACCCTATAGGTGTTGCTATAACTGACGAAGCTTCCTACTGGGATTTTAAAAAAAAATATAATTTTGATTGTAAAGTGCTATGCGGCGAGGATGGCGTTTCCGAAGCTGCTTCTTTTTCCGAAAACGACTTGATAATTCAGGCTTTGGTTGGTTTTTCCGGCGTCAGACCAACTCTCGAAGCAATTTCTCATGGAATAAAAATTGCATTGGCTAACAAAGAAACTCTGGTAAGTGCAGGTAAACTTATCACGGAAGCAGCGGCGAGAAATAATGTTGATATTATTGCCATTGATAGTGAGCATAGCGCAATTTTACAATGCCTAATCGGAGAGAATAAAGACTCAATCAAAAAAATTGTTTTGACTGCCTCGGGAGGTCCTTTTTTCCGAACTCCTGTCGAAGATTTTATAAACCTTAGCGTTAAAGAGGCTCTAAATCATCCAAATTGGCAAATGGGGAATAAGATTACTATTGATTCTGCAACTTTGATGAACAAAGGGTTCGAAGTTATTGAAGCACATTGGCTTTTTGGTTTAAATGCCGATCAAATTGAAGTTATTATCCATCCACAAAGTATTGTTCATTCCTTTGTTCATTTTGTGGATAGTTCTGTTAAAGCTCAATTAGGATTGCCCGATATGAGAATTCCAATATCCTATGCTCTAAATTATCCAAGAAGATTAAAATTTGATTTTGATGAACTTGATTTAACACAGATCACCACACTTGAATTTTATCCACCAGACCTACAAAAATTCAGATGTCTTGATTTAGCGTATAAAAGCTTAAATGAAGGCGGAGATGCCCCAATCGTACTAAATGCTGCAAACGAAATTGCTGTCAAATCTTTTCTTGATTATCAGATAAAGTTTCATCAAATCTCTCAAATAATAGAAATTGCACTTGAAACCCGGCAAAAAAAATCAATAAATTCCATTGAAGACATAAATTATGTTGACAAAGAAACAAGAATTAAAACAAAAGAAATTATCAATAAATTAAGGAACTAATATTTTTATGGGCTTTCTAAACGATATATTATATTTTTTAATAGTTATAGGAATACTTGTTGTTATACATGAATTTGGACATTTCATTGCTGCAAGGTTGTCAGGTATTCGAACAGAAATTTTTTCTTTTGGCATGGGTTACCGGTTATTTGGGTTTAATAAAATTAAAGGTTTCACCTTCGGCAATTTACCCAAGGATTGGGATGGCGGACCATACTGCGATTATCGTGTCAGCCTGTTTCCAATTGGTGGATATGTAAAGGTTTCAGGAATGGTTGACGAAAGTCTTGATACGGATTTCGAAAAAACTGAACCTAAGCCCTGGGAATTTAGAACCAAAAATACTTTCCAGAAAATTTTTGTTCTTAGTGCTGGTGTTTTGATGAACGCACTTTTAACTGTAGCCATTTTTACGACAATAATACTTGTCGAAGGAAAATCATTGATTAATACAACTGTTATTGGTTTTGTTCAGAAAAATTCTTTAGCTGAGTCTATTGGTTTAAAAGAAAATGATAAAATCATTTCAATAAATAATGTTGCTGTAAAGACCTGGGATGAAGTTTTTGAATTACTAACTTTTGACCAAATGGGTAAAAATCGGAACATCAAAATAATAAGGGATGCTGAAACTATTGTACTAACTGCTGACGGGAAAAAAATTTTAAAAACACTTGCTGACCAGAAACCAGTCGGATTATTACCAAAAGGTTGGATGGTTTATATCAACAACGTAGAATCTTTAAAGCCCGCAGGTAAAGCTGGAATTCTTCCCGGAGATACTGTTATAAATGTAAATGGCGAATCTATCAAAAGTTCAACACAGTTTGTCTCTATTATAAAATTAAATAAATCAACACCATTGTTAATTGATGTTAAAAGAGGCAGTGAAATACACAGAAAGGAAGTTATTCCCAATCAAGAAGGGTTTATTGGAGTTGAACTCCGAGAAGTATTTGCAGGTCCAAAACTCATAAAAAATTACTCGTTTATCGAAGCCATCAGCTATGGCTTTTCTGAAACATGGAGGTCAATAAATTTATTTTTGAGCACTATCGGTCAAATATTTAGTGGAACCATTTCTGCCAAACAGTCCCTTGGTGGTCCGATTATGATTGCCAAAATGGCTTCTCAACAAGCTGAAATTGGTATCATTAACTTTCTACATTTTATGGCTTTGCTTTCAATAACATTAGCTATAATTAACATTATACCCTTTCCAGCTCTGGATGGAGGGCATTTGGTTTTTATTATAATTGAAGGTATTATCAGAAGAGAGATTCCCGTGAAAGTCAAGGTTGCTTTTCAAAATGTTGGAATGATAGCACTGCTTGCTTTGATGGCTTTTGTGATTTATAATGATATAATCAGGCTGAATTAAATTTTTTGGATAAAAAGCCGATTTTTATTCTTGAAATGATTTTTTTTAGGCTGTATCTTATGGGCATACTTATACCCGTTAATGAAGTAGAAGAAGGAATGATTCTGGATGAACCCGTTGTCAATCGTTTTGGACAAGTTCTTTTGAATAAAGGGACAAGTTTATCATTGAGGCATAAAAAAGTTTTTTTAACCTGGAACATCAAGTCAGTCTCAATAAAATCCGATGACGCTAACAGATCATTGGACTTATCCCCCGAACAGCTTGAGATTTCAGAAAAGCGAATAAAACAAAGAGTTTACTGGGTTCCCAGAAACTTAATTGAAAAAGATTTATATAAAAGTGCAATAATACTCAACGCAAGAATAATTTTCAACGAAGAACCTAAAATAAAAATAAACTTCTAATTAAATATTTCTTTCAAGCTAACACACTATATTTTATTAAATTATAATTTTCAGCACGCTTTTTGATAATTATTTTCGTGATTACTATTTTTGGTAATAATTTAAAATTACGGCTAAAAGAAAATAGATTGAAAAATGGACACGATCAAACTTATATTGCAAGGGATTGACAATTTTCCAACTTTGCCAACAATTTATTATAAACTGACCGAAGTATTGGAGAATCCTGATTCAACTGCTAACGATGCTGCTGAAGTAATTACCAAAGATCAATCTGCTACTGCAAAGGTTTTGAAGGCTGCAAATAGTTCAATTTATGGTTTTTATGGCAAGATTGATTCTATTTCGAAAGCAATTTTTTATGTTGGTTTCGAAGAAGTCAGAAATTTAATTATTCTTTTAGCTTTAATGGACTTACTTCCTGACAACCGAACAAATTACCATATAAATCCGGTTGAATTATGGAAGCATTCCATTGCTGTTGGTATCATTACGAGAAATTTAGGGAATATTTTAGGTATAAGCAGGTTAGAAAATTATTTTGTTGCTGGTGTAATTCATGATTTGGGTAAGATTTTGTTCATGAATAATGTTAACTCAGAGTATTTAAAAGTAATTAGATATGTCAACGAAAATAATGTTAGTCTGATGGAGGCCGAAACGCATATTTTAGGTATTAACCACAGTGTAGCTGGCGAAATGATTGCTGAGAAATGGAAACTACCCTCATCTTTAAAAAATGCTATTCGCCATCATAATAACGGGATGATTGCTGGTGATGTTGATATTTTGGTTGGTTGTGTTCACATTGCTAATATTTCGGCTCAAATGTTTGGCTTCGGGCAAACTACATTTGGACGTGTACCGGAACCAAACCTTGAAGTTTGGAACAAATTAAACTTTCCCAAAAATACTTTCTCGTCAATTATGGAGAAAGTTTATAATGATTACAAGGAGTCATTGATTTTATTTAAGGTGTAATTGTAAAATATGAGCTCAGCATTCCATATTGAAGATATTATTAAGGATATTGGCAACTTTTTAAAACAATCAACATTGAAACTTGATCTTTATAAATCAATCAATGATGAGCTGGAGTTTTGTTTGAGACTTCCTACTGTTAATTTAGCTTCAATTTTCCTTTTAAACGAAGATACTTTTGAATTTGAACATAGATTAACATTACCGAAAGATTTTAAAAATTTATCCATAGAATTATTTAATTTCTTGTTAGAAAATGGATTTGTTGGAGAGGCATTAGAAAAAGGGAGTAATAATACCATTGAATTGGGCGAGAGTTCAATAAGTTATACCCCTAAAACTGACAAAGATGAGTATTTGGCTGTTCTTCCGTTAATTTCATCTACAAAGGTTATTGGATTATTATTGGTTAAAATGATTAACCAACCCGAACAGATAAAAAAAGAAGATATTATCACAATATTGGAAATGTTATCCAGATTCTGTGCTTTAGTTATTGAAAATATGTTGTTTCAAAATATATTGGATAAAACTAAGGATTTCATAGAACAGGATTCAGCTTTAAAATCTATCGATATAAAGAGAAATCTTATTGAATTGGAATCTATAATTAATTCTCTGGAGGTTGGGATATTCATTGTTGATCCTGAAACCGATGAAATAAAGATTTCAAATTTTTACTCAACAAAACTGACTGGTTTAAAACAAAGTGAACTAAATGGTAAAAAAGTAACAGAAGTCTTCAGAACAGACCAATCTTTGAAAGAATTTTCGGATAACAACGATCTTTTCATTTCGGGCACTAAAAACTTTGAATCAGCCATTATCAATTCATCAGGTAAACTTATTCCCGTGATCAGATCTGTTGCAATAACAAATATTAGATCAAAAAAATTGAGAATTGACAGCTTTGTTGATATATCATTTAGGAAAGATAAAGATAATTTGCTGAAAAAAGAGATTAAAGATTTAGAAGATAAGTATAAAGAAAGAACAGAAGATCTTCTTATCGTTGTTTCCAAACTGAAACAGGAAATCAAAGAAAAAGAAAAAGTGCAGAAAGAAATCCAGACCATGCTCGATAGAGAAAAAGAGTTAAATATGATGAAAACTAATTTCATTACGATGGTATCCCATGAATTTCGTTCACCTTTAACAAAAATAAAATCAGCTGCACAAATGATTGAAAAATTTGGTGAAAAACTTTCTAATCAAGAAAAAAATGAATACATCAGAAGAATAATTAGCATTGTAGATCAAATGTCAGGGCTGCTTGAAAATGTTTCTCTCATTGGCGGAACAGATCTTTATGATTTGGTATTTGAACCTAAAGAAACTGATGTTTTATTGCTTTTAAGGCAGTTGGTATCAAATTTAAATATTAATTTTGGAAGACCAGATAAGATTATTTTAACAACAGATTGCAAACATCTAAAAATTAATGTTGACGAAAGGTTAATAAGAATTTTATGTTTTAACGCTTTAACAAATATCATCAAGAATTCAAATGAGGAGGATCACATCAACATTTTTGTTAGTGAATCCGATGGTGAAATGGTTTTAATAATTAATGAAATAAAATTGAATTTAAGTAATAATGAATACGAGATATTGAAAAACTTGATCACAGAGGGGAGAGTAATTGAAGATCTGCCATCAAATTGTATTAACTGGTCAGTTGTTGTTAAATCTGTTCAACTTCATCATGGAAAAATAACATTATTTGAAAAAGGGACCAAAGGTTTTTCGATTGTTATTAATCTTCCAATAACAAATCAAAAGAAGTAATATGAATAAGAAAAAAATACTTGTTGTTGAAGATGAACCCCAAATCAGGGAGGACATTGTGACGGCACTCGAGCTTAGTGATTATATAGCGATTAGTGCCCAAAACGGCAAGGTTGCTTATTCTCTTGCTAAACAGTATCACCCAGATCTTGTTATTTCGGACATAATGATGCCCGAGATGGATGGATATCAATTGCTTTCTGCTTTACAAAAAGATGAAGAGACTTCCTCCATTCCGTTTTTATTTTTAAGTGCAAAATCACAACTTTCTGAAATACGTGAGGGGATGAGACTTGGCGCTGATGATTATATTGCCAAACCATT
>CALHRB010000119.1 GCA_938038165.1 Candidatus Kapaibacterium sp.
TGAAAGACGGACGAGATAATTTTATTGAAGGTGATGTTATTGCAATCAATGTGGCAAATTCTTATATTTATTCCGAAGAAAAGTTAGTAGCTGTTTCTGATCTTGAAAATATCATCGTTGTTCATACCAAGGATGCTCTACTGATTTGCAGACGCGGAAAATCAGAAAATGTTCAGGACCTTATAGATTATATGAAAAGAAAGCAAATCATAAAATTTATCTGATAAATGAATTTTTTGAGGCATAAGGCACCTTTAATTTTTGTTTGTTGTTTATCAATTCTTATCTTATCATGCAGTTCTTCAAAGAAAACTTCTGTTAGTAAATCTATTTACGATAATGAGAATACTGATGATGATAAAATCGAAGAAGTTTACCAAGAGGGTATAGCTTCTTATTATTCCTCAGTGTTTGAGGGAAAGACGACTTCATCAGGGGATATCTACTCTGGAAACGAATTAACAGCTGCCCATAAAACCTTGCCTTTCGGTACAATAGTAAAAGTAAGAAATCTGAAAAACAATAGACAAGTTTTAGTTAAAATCAATGATCGAGGTCCATCGAAAGCTAATAGAATTATTGATTTATCATACAAAGCTGCTGAAATTTTGGACATGATTCGTGATGGAATTGTCAGGGTAGAGATAATTATCATCAAAAAATGATATATTTGAACTTTTCGATTTATTAAAATTAAAATGAAAAGGACTTTAGTTACTTCGGCTTTACCTTATGCAAATGGATTTATTCACTTAGGACATTGTGCAGGAGCATACCTGCCAGCTGATATTTTTGTTAGGTATCTAAGGCTTTCAGGCAGGGAAGTTCTGTGGGTTTGTGGTTCTGATGAGCATGGTGTTGCAATAACAATTGCTGCGGACAAAGAAAAAAAATCACCTCAGCAAATAATAGATAAATATCATTTGGCTAACATGGAGGCATTTAGAAAGTTCGGAATGGCATTCGATATATATTCAAGAACATCATTACCTGTTCATCATAATACGGCAAGGGAATTCTTCGAAGATTTCCTGAAAAAAGGGATTTTAGAAGAAAAGGAAGAAGAGCAATTTTTTGATGCAGAGGCAAACATCTTCTTGCCCGACAGATATGTTGAAGGCGTATGTCCTAATTGTGGCTACGAGCATGCAAGGGGAGACCAATGTGATAATTGTGGAGCATATTATAACCAATTGGAACTGAAAAATCCTATAAGTCTTGTTTCGGGCAAAACACCCATTGTAAGAAAAACTATCCATTGGTATTTTCAGTTTAATCAATATCAAGATTTTCTGGAACAATACATAGAATCTCACTCAAAAGACTGGAAAGAAAATGTCCTACAACAGACAAGAAGTTGGCTAAAGCAAGGAATCAGCCCTCGACCTATTACAAGAGACCTATCGTGGGGAGTAAAAATTGATGGAATTGACGAATTACCTATCGAAAAAACTAATGGAAAAGCACTTTATGTTTGGTTCGAAGCTGTGCTTGGCTATATTTCTATGACTAAAACTTATTTTCTTGAACAAGAATATAAAGGATTAGGTAAATCCGAAGACTGGAAAAAATGGTGGTGTGATAATGATACACGTTATATAGCATTTATTGGTAAGGATAATATTGTTTTTCATACTTTGATATTTCCTGCACTGCTAAAAGCAAGGGGGAATAATTACATCCTGCCTGATAATGTCCCTGCCAATGAATTTTTAAATCTCGAAGGACAAAAATTTTCTAAATCAAGAAACTGGAGTATTGACCTTAAAGATTTTATTGAAAACTTCCCTGAGGCTTCTTATATCGATGCTTTACGTTACACTCTTGCGATGAACTTTCCTGAAACAAGAGATTCCGATTTCACTTGGAAAGATTTTCAGTCAAGAAATAACAATGAACTCTCAGCCATTTTTGGCAACTTTGTCAATAGAACCTTACAATTTTTAGCGAAAAATTTTAACAGTGAAGTACCTTGTTTGTCTGATCAATACAAGAATCTGAAAGATGATTGGAAAACTCTGATTTATAGCCTTTGTAAGAATTATTCCAAAGAAACAAATTTTTTCGAAAACATTGACATTAGCTTCAAACAGACTTATGGAGAAAATGATCTTAATTTACTGATCTCTCTTTGTTCGGGTATAAATAAAATTAATGAGAATTATGAAAAATTCAGGTTCCGTGATGCTATCACTGAAACGATGAACATTGCACGTGCCGCCAACAAATACTTTAATGATGAGGAACCCTGGAAAAGCTTAAAAAATGATCCCGATAAATGTGCTAAGACACTTTATGTCTGTTCTCAGATTGTTTATACTCTATCAGTTCTATTTTCGCCAATTGTTCCATTCAGTTGCAACGAGATAAAAACAATGCTTGGAAAAGATAAATATACCGGCGAGGCATCTGAAATTTATAAAAATATAAATTTTTGGGATGAAGCCATTATTCCAAACTTACCCGAAGGATTAAAAGTCAACCAACCAAAAATACTCTTTAAAAAAATTGAAGATGATGTTATTGAAAAACAGATAAACAAGTTAGGCGATAAACAACCATCAACAAAAGCGATCGAAGATGAATTAATCTCAATTGATTACTTTAAGAAAGTCAAGTTGAGAACTGCAAAAGTCATTTCCGCCGAAAATGTTAAGAAATCAAAAAAATTGGTTAAGCTACTGGTTGAAATTGCCGGAGAAACAAGGCAAATTGTTGCCGGAATTGCTGAACATTACAAACCTGAAGAATTGATTGGAAAAACAATTGTCATTGTGTCAAATCTTGAGCCTGCTAAACTTATGGGGGAAGAGTCCCGAGGTATGCTTCTTGCGGCGAATTCACCCGAGGGAAAACTTTCTGTTATTACAATTAATGATGACAAAATACCAACTGGAGCTGAAGTAAGATAATTAACTTCTTGTCTTTTAGAAAGTATTTTGATCTAAATTTATGGTTTAGGATATTTAAAATTATCTTGCTCTTGATAATTGGTTGGAAAAGCTAATAATGTCGGTTAGTTCCTTAGTCTCCCATCTACTTTTATTTCATTTAAATCAGATTATATTCCATTTACAAAATAAAAGCTTAATATTCAATTGAATTAACTTGATAAATATTAATTAAAAAAAATAGGATTTATTGGGTGAAAAAATGTCCAACATCGCCTTAAACCTATTAAGGCAATCAAAGCATTAAGAATAACTCAAGATTTGCTTAATTTTTTGTGAAATGATCTCAAATATTTTTTTGCTTGTTAAATTGCAATCGAAAATTCTAATAATTGCGATTTAGGGGATAAAAATGAAAAGAATGATCTTATTAATTCTGTTAGTCTTGGCTTTTAATCAAATCAAGGCACAAAAAGAATTGCTTATGTCTGGACCTATGCTTGGGTATTCAGAAATGCGTGAAGTTTTGTTATGGGTTCAAACAAAACAGGAAGCAGAAGTAAAATTTGAATATTGGAAGCAAGGGAGTAATCTTAAATATTTTTCTGAAACAAAAAGGACAGGTTACTCAGATGGCTTTATAGCCAAGATTAAATTATCAAATCTTGAACCTGGGCTAATTTATGAGTATGCTCTTTACATCAACAACAAAAAAATAAACTTTGACTATCCATTAAAATTTCAAACACAAAAACTTTGGCAATATAGGGAAGATCCCCCAACTATCAGGATTGCAACAGGTAGTTGTGCTTACATCAATGATAGCCTTTATGACAGACCCGGAAAACCTTATGGTGGAGATTATCAAATTTTCAATTCTATTTACTCAAAAAGTCCGGATTTGATGTTATGGCTTGGTGATAATGTTTATTATCGTGAAGTTGATTGGTATTCCAGAAGCGGGATGATTTATAGATATACACACAGCAGGGCTATTCCGGAACTCCAGCCATTGCTTGCTTCTGTCCATAATTATGCCATCTGGGATGATCATGACTACGGTCCAAATAATAGCGATAAATCTTTTCGTAACAAGGACGATGCGCTGAATGTTTTTCAATTATTTTGGGGCAATCCAAGCTATGGATTTTATGATGAAGATTGTGCCGCTACTATGTTCAATTGGGCTGATGTGGATTTTTTCCTTCTTGACAATCGTTGGTTCAGATCTTCAAACAACAAAAAATTTGGAGAAAGAGAAATCTTAGGGAAAAAGCAAATTGATTGGTTAATTAATGCTCTTACTTTTAGCGAAGCAAGATTCAAGATTATTGTAATAGGTGGTCAAGTATTAAATCCTGTGGATAATTATGAAAATTATTCTACCTATCCCGAGGAAAAGTCTGAACTTATTAACTCAATCACAAGAGAAAAGATTAAAGGAGTTATTTTCATTTCGGGGGATCGTCATTTTTCCGAACTGACTGCTTTCCCAAGGCAGGGAACTTATTCTTTGCTTGATTTCACTGTCTCTCCTCTAACGTCAGGACCCTTTGCTGAAGCTTGTCAAAAAGAAAATAACTATTTGAGAGTTTCTGGAACTTGCTATGACAAAAGAAATTTTGGCATGATAGAAATATCTGGAAAGAGGACTGAACGAATGATTAAATTCCTTTTGTTCGACCCAAACGGTAAACAAATTTGGGAAAAAAGTTATTCTGACTTTGATTTGGGGTGGTAAAATTCATTG
>CALHRB010000120.1 GCA_938038165.1 Candidatus Kapaibacterium sp.
GAAATAATTATGTTTAATAATAAATCTTATTAAATTAACTATGAGTTTGTTAACTGAATCAAAAGTCTGGAAAGATTTAAATAGTCATTATAATGAAATTAAGTCAACCAAAATGATTGACTTGTTTGAAGCAGACAAAGATAGATTTAATAAGTTTTCTTTTGAATTCGATGATATATTTTTTGATTACTCGAAGAATATTATTACCGAAAAAACCATAGAATTACTTATTAGTCTTGCCGAACAGTCAGATTTGAAAATCTGGATTGAAAAAATGTTCTCTGGTGCCAAAATAAACATTACAGAGAATAGAGCGGTGCTTCATGTTGCTCTAAGGCAAAAAAATGGTGATTCTGTTTATGTTGATGGCTGGGATGTCCTGCCCAAGATTAAGTCAGTCCAGAACAAGATGAAGGACTTTTGTAAAAATGTTCACTCGGGTTTGTGGCAGGGTTACTCCGGAAAGAAAGTTACCGATATTGTCAATATTGGTATTGGGGGAAGCGACTTAGGTCCTGCTATGGTTTGTGATGCTCTTAAATATTATGCTGTTGAGGGTTTGAACGTTCATTTTGTTTCAAATGTTGATGGGACTCATATTTCAGAAACACTTAAAAAATTAAATCCTGAAACAGTTCTTTTTGTGGTTGCCTCCAAAACTTTTACTACACAAGAGACAATTGCTAATGCAACAACTGCAAAAAAATGGTTTCTTGAAAAAACCGGAAATAATGAGAAAAATATCGAAAAACATTTTATAGCTTTGTCAACCAATGAAGAAGCTGTTAAAAATTTTGGTATTAATACAAATAATATGTTCGAATTCTGGAATTGGGTTGGAGGACGTTTTTCCCTTTGGTCTGCAATTGGTCTTCCAATCGCTCTTTATATTGGCTACGATAATTATGATAAGCTTTTGGAAGGCGCTTACAAGATGGATTTACATTTTCGAAATGCACCATTCGAAAAAAACATACCTGTTCTGTTAGCTCTTTTGGGTGTCTGGTATAATAATTTTTTTGGGTGTAGAACTTACGCTATTATTCCTTATGACCAATACCTTGAAAAACTAACTGATTACCTGCAACAGCTTGATATGGAAAGTAACGGAAAATACGTTGATAAAAACGGTGAGTTTGTCGATTATACGACAGGTCCGGTAATTTGGGGAAAACCCGGAACAAATGCCCAGCATTCATTTTTCCAGCTTATTCATCAAGGGACTCAATTAATTCCTGCTGATTTTTTATGCCCTATTGAAAACCTGAATGATATTGGAGAACATCATCAAATACTTCTCTCGAATTTCTTTGGCCAAACCGAAGCTCTTATGAAAGGTAAAAACGAAAATGAAGTCTTACTTGAACTTAGGAAATCGGGTGTACCTGATGATAAAATAAAAATAATTTTGAATCACAAAGTTTTCCAAGGTAACAAACCAACTAATTCTATCTTATATCAAAAATTGACACCGGAACTTTTGGGAAAAATCCTTGCGATTTACGAGCATAAAGTATTTGTGCAAGGCATAATCTGGAATATAAATTCCTTCGATCAATGGGGCGTTGAACTCGGCAAACAACTTGCCGGCAAAATTCTGAGTGAGCTTAAAATTCCAGATAAAATTTCCTCTCACGATTGTTCTACTAATGGGTTGATAAATTACTACAAATCCAAAAAAAATAAATAATTTATGAAGTCAATTCAATTAATTCATTAAAATAATGAAAAACGAAACTTTAAAAGATACATTCTTAGTTGAATTTTCAGAAGAGAAAGCAGACATCATTCTGAATGGGAATATCAACTTTTATTCTTCAAAAAAATTTGAACAATTGTTAAGACCAAATAATGAAATCTTCAAAAGCAGAGAAATTTCAGTAAATCTTGATTTTATTCAAAGTTATGATTCATTCCTTGTACTACTATTAAGAAATTTAAAAAAAATATGTAATCAAAACGATGTCAACTGTAAAATTGTCTGTAATAATAAAGAGATTACCGATTTTATTAATATTTATGAGCAGAAAACTATTACCGAAACAACCGAAAAGCAAAAACATTCTTTCTTCAAATCTTATGTGTCCAACATTGGCAGTTTTTGGCTGATTGTTCTAAATGACCTGAAATTATTCATAGAATTTCTCGGAGATTTGTTCATAAAGATTATTTTGATAATAATAAAACCATCTGAAGTAAGGTGGAAAGACTTTTCCTTACACTTTACGAATTCAGGAGTAAACGCTCTACCGATTGTATTGCTAATTTTATTCTTAATTGGCTTAATTTCAGGGTATCAGGGAGCTATTCAATTACAACAATTCGGTGCGGATATTTTTATAGCTGATTTGATTGGAATTTCGATAACCCGTGAACTCGGTCCTTTGATGACTGCCATAATAATTGCAGGACGATCAGGGTCGGCTTTCACGGCTGAAATCGGAACTATGAAAGTATCAGAGGAAGTTGATTCACTAAAGACAATGGGTTTTGATATAACAAATTTTCTTGTTATACCGAGAGTTCTCGCCGTTACTTTTGCAATGCCCTTTTTAACAATATTAGCAAATGTTGCCGGAATTGCCGGTGGACTGGTCTCGGGGCTGGCTGTTTTGAGTATTACTATTACCGGCTTTCTAAACCAGATGCAGAGAGTTCTGGGATTGGACGATATTTTTAGCGGTTTGATTAAAAGTATGATCTTTGGCTTTCTTCTGGCAAGCGTTGGTTGTTTCAGAGGTTTGCAAGTTAAAGGTGGAGCCGAAAGCGTTGGAAGAAATACTACTATATCTGTTGTAAATGGCATTTTGCTCATTATACTCGCAGATGCTCTTCTTATATTTTTATTTGAAATATTAGGCTTGTAAAATAATATTATTAGGCAAATCTACATTTTGTTATATTTGTTTTTTTCCGGTTTATAATTTACGATTGGATTGCTCATTTGGATTTTGACTTAATTTTTCGTCTTCGTAATTTCATTGAGGTTTTGGTTTTAGTTGGAGGACACTTGATTAATATTAAGAAGAATATAAAAATGATAACAATTTTTTTTGTTTTTTTAATGATTGTTTTTAATTCTTGCAGAAATGACAATGAAATTACCAAAAATAAAGGACTTAAAGTTGTTACTACAACTACTATGATTACTGATCTGGTTAGACAAATTGCTGGAGAAAAAGTAGAACTTAAAGGCTTGATGAAATCAGGCGTTGACCCACATTTGTATAAAGCCACCGAAGGAGATGTAAACCTTTTTCTTGAAGCAGATATCATATTTTATAATGGACTGCACTTAGAGGGAAAGTTGGTTGAACTGTTCGAAAAGATGAACAAAAGGGGGCGTAATCTTTTTGCAATCAGCGATGGTATTCCCAAATCTTTATTGATAAGCTCTTCTGAGTTTGCCAATAATTATGACCCTCATATCTGGTTTGATATAGGGCTTTGGAAAAAAGCTGCAAGCTTTGTGGCAAATAAATTGGCAAACATAGATAGTTCTAACAAGGATTTTTATTTAAATAATTTGATTTTTTATCTTGCTCAAATCGATTCGGCAGAGAATTTAATCAAGGAGAAAATTAACGAGCTGCCAAAAGAGAAAAGAATTTTAATAACAGCTCACGATGCCTTCAGCTATTTTGGCAGGGCTTATGATTTTAAGGTTATGGGACTTCAGGGAATCAGCACGTTATCTGAAGCCTCTGTATTTGACGTTCAGAATTTAGCCAATTTTATAGTTGAAAACGATGTTAAAGCAGTTTTTGTTGAAACATCTGTTCCGATTAAAAATATTGAGGCACTTCGTCAATCGGTAAGATCAAAAGGTAAAGAAGTAAGAATTGGGGGAGAACTTTTCTCAGACTCACTTGGGAATACTGATAAACCCGAAGGAACATATATCGGTATGATTATTTATAACGTCAATACAATCGTAAATTCACTAAAGTAGAAGATTATGGAATATGCTGTTAATGTAGATGACTTAACCGTTGCTTATAAATTCAAGCCTGTGCTTTGGGATATTGACCTTGATATTCCTGAAGGTATTATGATGGCAATTGTTGGTCCGAATGGTGCTGGTAAATCAACTCTGATAAAAGCTATTTTAAATATTGTTAAACCAATTGCCGGTACGATTCTCATTTTTGGCGAACCTTATCAAAAGAACAGACACCTTGTAGCTTACGTTCCGCAAAAAGGAAGCGTTGATTGGGACTTTCCTACAACAGCATTGGATGTTGTTTTAATGGGAACCTATGGACGTTTGGGATGGATTAAAAGGCCCGGCTCGAAAGAAAAAAAAGCAGCTCTTGAGGCTTTAGAAAAAGTAGGTATGCTCGAATTCAGGAGCAGGCAAATCAATCAACTATCTGGCGGTCAGCAGCAAAGAATTTTTCTTGCCCGTGCTTTGGTTCAAAACGCTAAACTTTATTTTATGGATGAGCCTTTTCAGGGAGTAGATTCTACTACCGAAAAGGCTATCATTAACATTTTGAAAGAACTTCGCTCTGGAGGCAAAACAGTTGTAGTGGTTCATCATGACTTACAAACTGTTCCAGAATATTTTGACTGGGTTACTTTTCTCAATGTAAAAAAAGTTGCAACAGGACCCGTCAAAGATATTTTTAATGACGAAAACTTAATCAAAACTTATGGTATTGGCTATCAGATCAGTATAAAAAAATAATTAAACTTTCTTTTTGCCGCTTTTGACAATCAGCAATATAATAAGTGCTAACAGGGCTAATAAAATAATAATAGACATAGCGGGATTTTCAGTGATGAATTTACCAATCTGGCAAAGAAATCCGCATTCCTTAGATTCCATAAGTGATTTAATATCCGATATTGCCGTTAGAATTTCTTCTGAATTACGCCTTACACACTCAATGTTGCTCGAAGAAAACCTTTGAGCGAGTTCCTCGCCATCAGCTATATATTTTTCGATTTGGCTCGGATAAACTTTTTTTTCCTGATAAAACTTTTGGAGAGAGTCCAGAGCTGTTTTATCGGTTTTTAGTCTGTCGATGGTTAATAAAAAATTGGATTTTATGAGTTCAGCTAAATCGCATTCTGTATTTTCCAAATCGGCTTTTAAATCGGAGGGAAGATTGTTTGTCATCTCATTATTTTTTGAAAGCAGGTTTCTCAATCTTCTGACAACAGCGACATTTTCGTTGAGAAGATCTTGCAAACCTTTTTGCTCGCTTTTGATTTTTTCATTGACAGACTTGATTTTTTTGATTTCATTGCGCATTTTTTCGATTTGTGCCATTAGCTCAGCTATTATTTTTTCCTTAACAGCAATTGTATCAATTTGAGCTTCAATAATTGATTGTTGTTCTTTTGTTTTTTGTTTTTCTTCACCCAGCTCAGATGAGAGTTGTTTTTCTTTTTCCAGTTGCTCAAGCCAATTTTCATATTCTCTTAGGTATTTTGACACGTCTGCTTTTTTGTCTTCAACAATTTTTTGATATCTTTCTCCATAAGTAAGTTTGTTGATATTAATTACTGATTTCAGGAATGAAATATCTGCATTGGTCAAATCAGAGAACTGCTTTTGAGTAATCTGATTAATCCTTGCCTGCCAGCTTTGTATGTCATTCTGTGCATTTGAAAAAACTATTGAAGACAATAAGACAAAAATAAATAAAAAAATATTTGTTTTCATTATTCACCTACCTTTGCTTGATTGACTAAAATCCATTTGTCATCATTCTGAAGTTCGTAAATTTGGTCAGAGTAGTTCGAAGCAGAAAGTCGTAATCTGTAATTCATCGGATCAATGCTGTTTAATGAAAATACAGGCTCAAAAATTTTGATATCTTTTTGAGGCAGGTCAATATTACAAATTTTGGCTTGATCAGGGACTTTTGGGTATAAAATCCACAAATTTTTAAAATCATTGGCGGTCAAGTAGAATTTTCCCTGAACTTTGGCAATTGCTACTTTAATTCCAGATTTGGGTGTTATTTGTTCCTTTTCTAAAATTTGATTGAGTGAGATATTTTCACCTGTTTCGATGACAGTAACAAAGCACTGGTCATCAATCATAAAAGTTGATGGACAGTTTCCATCCTGACAGGAGAATCTTTGGGACTTGATGCAGGTAACGCAGGTCTGCTCGAATTTTATTGTAGTTCCGCAAGACAAAAGAAATAAGCTAAAAAAAAGATAGTACAAGAGAAATTTTACGTTCATAAAATCTCCAAAAAAGAAAAATAAAATTTAAGTAAAAACAAATTAAAAGAATTTGTTTAATCAAAAAAAAATAAAATTTGATTAAGTTTTCTGTTTCTTTTTCTTAGCGGCAGGAAACAGGACGTTATTAAGAATCAATCTGTAACCGGGAGAATTTTTATAAAGCCTTAAATCAGTAGGTGGATCTCCGACCGCATGTTGATAATCTTCGGGATCATGACCGCCATAAAAAGTAAAAAAACCTCTTCCAATATTTGAATGAATGTAACGAACCTGATCTGTTCCATTCCTTTCAGCCATAATTGTAACTGAGTTTTTGATTGTATTTTTATGAAAAGCGGTGGTTTGTCCCATAAACCCTTTGATAACATTAACATGGCATTGAGTCAGCATGGTTGGGACTGGGTCGTATTTTGCTGAAAATTCGAACAAAGTAAAGTAATCATATTCCTGACTTCCAATTTCATAAGGACTTACATCAATAGTGGAATACTCATAAACATAGGGGTCCATAATCAATTGAAAATTTTCGAAAGCAAAAGTTTCGGCAAAATCAAGTTTTGAATTAGCATTTGGGTCAGCGGGATCACCATCGAACATTGATTCGCATATATCAATTTTAATTGCCGCAAGGGCAATATCATAAGTGTCAGTGGCACTACACATTGCAAAAAGGAAACCACCGCCAGCAACATATTCCCTGATTTTGAGCACAATTGCTTTTTTTAGATCCGAAACTTTTTTGAAACCTAATCTTTTTGCGGAGGCTTCATAGAGAGCGACTTGCTCAATATACCATGGAGCATTGGCATAGTTTGCCCAGAATTTACCATATTGACCAGTAAAATCTTCGTGATGAAGGTGAAGCCAGTCATAATCCTGTAACTTATTTGTCAAAACTTCTTCGTCCCAAATGATATCATGCTTGATTTCAGCATAATCAAGAGCTAATCGAACAGCATCATCCCAAGGTTGAGCACCCGGTGGAGCATATACTGCAATTCTTGGCGGTTTTTCCAGCCTGACCAAATCCATATTAACATTTTCACTCTGAACTTCTGAATAAATTGAGGCTGCTGTCGCTCCATCTATTACTTCGAAGAAAACTCCTCTTATTCGGCATTCTGCGGCAATTTTATTTGTATAATCTGTCATAAACGAACCGCCTCGATAATTCAGCAACCAATCAGCAGACTGTCCATTTTCCAATACCCAATAAGTTAAACCATAAGCCTTTAGGTGGTCAGTCTGAGTCAGATCCATTGGTATTAGTATCTTTTGTGAAAAAAGTTGTATTGATCCTAAAATCAAGAATAATATTATGTATCTAAATTTCATTATTTTTATTCTTTTATATTTTTAATATAATATTGAACGGCAATAAATGAAGGTTTATTTTAGTTATGAAAAATTAAGGAGATTAAAAAATTGTTTTAATTTGTGCTATTAATATGCTTTTTATTAATTTGAATTTTTTAAAAATTAAAGATTTTTCATTTTAATTTA
>CALHRB010000121.1 GCA_938038165.1 Candidatus Kapaibacterium sp.
TACAAAGATAAGTTTCGTCATACATAACTTCATCAAACTTAACGACTTCAAGCCCTACCATTTTTAAAACTGTTTCAAAAAGCGTTCTGGTCCACACGTTAATGTGATCGGGATGATAGTAATAATCTAAATCAAAGCCCTCTAGTCCGAAGTTCGTCATTTTACCGAACCAAGTCGGAACAGAAACATACATTAACCCATCAGGCTTTAAGCACTCGACATATTCTCTCAATCTTTTTTTTTAATACTCTTAGATAAAACGGGATATATATCAACCAGGCAATCATCACAAGTGACGAAGAGGCAAAAACGGGTATGTATATATATTTGGCTACCATTGCCCCTCCAATCAATGGAGGAATTGATTGTGCAAGAAAGTTCATCGAAAGAGTTATTCCGAGTTTTTCTCCTTGCTCATCTTCTCTTGCTAAATTCGATGCTGTTGCTGTTAGTGAGGCATTTGAAGATGACTGCGAGAAGGCTATAAACGGTATAATCAGATAAAGAAGAACAGAATCTTCCGGAAAATAAAGCATAAACAAGGCTAAAGAAAGAAGCGGTAAAGTAATTATCGCAATTTTTTCTGGTCTTAATTTTTTTGATAATGGACGAATTATTAAACCTTGTGAAACTGCCACCCATAAACCCAAAAAACCATACAAAGTACCAATATTTTCCTGTCGAAAATGAAATTTATTTACCAAAATCACCAGAAAAAACTGAGTGAAAAAGGCAAATCCAAAAGTATTGACAAATATTACTGCATTTAATCTTCTGGTTGACTTTGATGAGAAAGCCTGAATTATATTTCTAATTCCTTTGAAAATAGAAAAATTACCTTCTTTTCTTTCTTTAAGTGTTTCCGGAAAATTTCGAAACACTAAATATAGATTAAGAACTGATAATAAAGTTGCAAAGATAAATGGTGTTTCGAAGCTGAAAAGGTAAAATATCTTATCATTTGCCAGATGTCCGCCAATAAATGGTCCAACGACAAAACCTAATCCGAAAGCCATTCCAACCAAACCGAAATTCTTGGTCTTTTCAGCCGGAGTGCTAACGTCAGCTAATGAAGAATAAGCAATCGTAATATTCCCCGATGATAATCCCGGTATTATCCTGCCCAAGAAAAGCAATAACACACTGTTGTAATGTATCCCAATCGTAAATAAAAGATAACCAAAAATTGTAGCGATTAACGAAAAAATCATCAATTTTCGCCTGCCATATCTATCCGAAAGCGAACCAAGTATTGGCGAGCTAAAAAATTGAGATATAGAATAACTTGCCATTAACAAGCCAAAAATGATTGTGCGGGTCGAAAAATTTGTTGAAGGGTCAAATAATTCAGATTCTTTACCTAATATCAATGGGGCAAGTATTGGTATTATCAAACCAACACCCAATAGGTCCAAGAATACCGTTATAAAAATCGTTGGTAATGGATTCTTTTTATTAACCATCTGTTCTTTAAATTTGCAAAAGTTGTCTAACGACTCGATTACATATATATTTGCTTTTCAAAAATATATCAGAGTATAAGTACTAAAAAAAAGAATCAACTCTTTGCTCTAAAGAGTTGGTTCCTTTTAAATAAAACAATATTTACCTTAATCTAAAAGATTTACCTCTTGATAACAAAAGGGTAAACCTGATTTGTTCCAGAAAAATTTATAAAATATGTTCCTGCCGGCAAATCCATCAAATTAAGGGTAGTCATTGAATTTTTGTCAGATACATTAACCACTGACGAGCTAACCTTTTTACCCAAAAAGTTATATAAAGTTATCTCATTATTTCCCTGAGAATTATTTAATTCAATACTAATGGATTCACTTGCAGGGTTAGGATAAATTTTGATCCCCCCTCCAAAAATTGCAAAGTCATTTACGTCAGTGGCTTTCAAGGCTTGCTTTACTGCAGCATAAGCGTCTAATTTACCTGCCCCCCATGTTGTGTTAGGTGTATCTCCTGTAAATTCATCTTTGATTGCAGTCTTGTGAAGGATACTCAGAACGTCATCATAATCCAATGATGGATTGACCTGCAACATAAGAGCAACAGTACCTGAAACATGTGGGGCTGCCATGCTTGTTCCCTGCAAGCCTTGATAAAATCCCCCTTTTAATATCTGACTGGCAAAGACTCCATCGCCTAATGATAAATTACTTGCAAGAGCCGAAAAAATGACCTCACCGGGAGCAGAAATATTTGGTAAAATTCTGCCGTCGCGAGAGGGTCCTCTGCTACTGAACGAGGATATATCATCAATTGAAGCCGGATAATTTTGGGTTTCATCATTAATATCAATCCACTCATTTTTGGTAACATAGGAGGCTACGCTGATTATTTTTTTCCCAGTGGCAGGGGCACCGATTGTCATAATGTTATTACCCTGGAATGGTTTTCCTCTGTTAGTTATTACCGGGGAACCTTCGGGCAACGGAATTCCCGACCACATATCAATAGTCCCGGCTTTTTGTCCAACAGTTCTTATAGACCAAATGAAGTTAGAAATTTTAATATTTTCAACTCCTCCATTATGAATGTAGATAAATACTTCTCCATCGCCGTTATCGTTAGCTGAAGTTTGAGTTGCATTAATTGTTATTAAGCCTAAAACCGTATCACCTTTAACTAAAGGAAAATCGGTAATCAGATTTCCAACAGTAAGATATTTTTCAGCTAAAAGTTCCAAGCCTGTCTCTCCAACTCCATATACACCTACAAAAACTGTATCAATCGCATTTTTTGAGTACCAAATATCACCGGCAGTCATAAAGAAATTAGGAATATCAGGGCAGAAATTATCGAATATTTCGCATAAATTAATTGGTATAATCAGGGTTTCTGAATACTCCAATCCATCTAAATTCCCCCCCGAATGTATAGGCATACTACCATCGTTTCCGGCTCCAGCAACAATGATTTTTCCTTTACCAACCATATTGGATAATGCTCTGCTTAATAAGTCTGTACCATCGTGAGGTCCAATTGGTGTGCCTAAGCTCAAATTGATAACAGCAGGTTTTTTTAATACTTCAGCTTTATTTAAGATATATTGACATCCTGCGATTATATCAGCATCAGAGAATGAACTTTTATCATCATTTCTGACCCCCTTAACAAAAATTATGTCTGATTCGGGAGCTACTCCCACAAATGATGCATTGGCTTTGCCCCCACCAGCAGCAATACCCGCAACATGTGTACCATGTCCGTTTGCACTATTAATATCTTTTTCCAGCACGTTTTCTGGATTATTGTCAATTTCACTCTTGGAATATTCTCTCCCCCAGTCAAATCCGGCAGGCGAGTTAGTGTTTGTTTTATCCGACATATCCCATAGATATAAAATCCTTGAGCCTCCATTATCATTGAAGTCGGGATGAGTAAAATCAATACCTGAATCAAATACACCAACAATTACGCCTTTTCCAGTAACAGGATAATCTAAATTTATACCTTTTCTTAAGTTGTCAGCCTTGATATTTGGAACGCTTTTATCCAATATATTATGGTAGAGCTTCGAAGATTCCAGCTTGATAACATTTTCATTCTCTAATGTTTGCAATATCATTTCAATAGGAATAGATGCAGCTATTATATTGCCCGAACTGGCTTTAATTATTGCCCCTTCAGTTAATACATCATTAACAGAATTATTGTCATTTACCTCTATAAGAACATCAACATAATAATGCCCGTTTTTTTTGAGATATGGATATTTCAACATTTCAGCATTTAATAATGAAACATCCTTTGTTTTTGAGTATTCCAAAGCAGGTTGCAAAATGATATAGTCAAATGAACTTATCTTGTTTTTGGATGATCCAGTCTCAGAGTGAAGAATATTTAAGGCAAACAATGAGATTAAAAACAATGATAGATATTTATACACAAATTCCTCCTGATTAATAATTTATTCACTAATTCTATATTTTTTGCTAAGTTCTATTTTTTTTACATAACTCAACATTGAGATTTTTTCATAGGCAGATATATCACCCTCGCAAGAGATGATTTCTTTTGATTCAGATAAGATTTTTATTCCTGATTTTTCAATTTCTTCACGTGTGTCCGAATTTAAAGGCTTTGTAAGTTCGACAAGGCAGT
>CALHRB010000122.1 GCA_938038165.1 Candidatus Kapaibacterium sp.
TCCAGTTTAGTAATAGTTATATCATCGTTTTCTCTGCTTAATGCTAAAAGAGAAGAGAAAAATACTAAAATTAGGAGGTAATATTTGATAAAAGAAAACAATTTCCATTAAAATATATTAATTTCAAATTTTAATATAATAAAAATAGTTATTATTTTCAAAATTATTTATTAACCTGCATTAATTTATTTAATTTTTGGGTAGGTGTTGATAAAACATATAAATAAATACCAGAAGACATACCATCAGAATTCATCATCACTGAGTATTTCCCCGGATTTAAATATTCCTCGAAAATTGTTTTAATGCTCTTTCCAAAAACATCATAAATTTTTAAAGAAGTAAATCCTTTCTCAAAAATCTCAAAAATGATTTCTGTTTTTATATCAAAAGGATTTGGTTTATTCTGACTTAGATATAGTCTTGAGTCCGGCTCGAAAAGCCTTAGCCCGCCCTCCACGCAGTATCCATCAAGCTTGAAAGTCCCGCCTTTTTCGTTAATAACAATTTTTGACTTTCCTTCAACTGTAACACCGGATGGTTTTAATTCAGTAATGGTGTCATTCCCAAGTCCAACCTTGAATTTCAGCCTTTTCAAAGTTGAATCAGACTGGATCACAGATGGTATTCTTAACCTTATTGTTCTTTCATCAAATAAAATATTATCATTGAGAATATTTTCTTGAGGTTCGAGTAAAGTGGAGTTGAAGCTCAAATCGAATTCGTAGAAACTGATATTTGATGGATTGTAAGTTGCACTAACATTTCTTAAATAAACAGGCACTTCAATAACTTGTTCGGGATAACCAGAAATATCACCAATTACCAAAGTAACTGTGTCAACAACAGGTCTAACTCCCTCCCCAAACATAAGAATTTTTGAAGGAGAACCTTTAGCGTTATGCTCAAATTCAATGGAACCCATAGTCCTTCCAATCTCAACTGGAGAAAATCGAAGTTTCATAGTATGCTCCTGATTCTGCTTTAAAACCACCGGCAAATTCCCTTGAATTATGGCAAATTGATTTGTGTCCGGTCCCAATTTTGAAATTTTTGAGATTTGAATATCATAAGGTGTTCTGTTTTTAACAACAGCAGTTATCAAAGAATCCCTAAAATCTCCAATTTCAACTTTCTGAAAATCAATTACGGGCGTAACAATATAAAGTCCAGGGTCGTAAGAATTTCCTGCTAAAATTTTTGTAATTGTTCTACCAGGTAAAGAAATGCTAATGTTTGCGAATCTATCGCCAATGTCAATCGGAAGAAATCTGAGTTTGATAGAGTGGGAATCTCCGGGGGCTAATTTGATTGGAGCGAATCCATCAAGAATAACGAAATCTTTTTCATTCGTACCTGAAATAAAAATTTCTTTGATTTCTAATTCTATAGGTAAGCGGTTTTTTATAAATGCTTCGACCAATGAATCTTTGACAGAACCAAAGGCTAAAGGACCGAAATCAATATCCTTAGCTTCGATATCAGGTCTTATTATTGAAAAAACACAGTCAGAGGAATCGGTTTGCAAATCCCTTTTTTTCAGATTCCACACCTTAGCTGTGCTGTCCCAACTCGCAGTCAGAACTCTGCTTCTGTCGAAATTAAAAGTTGCTGATTGAACTGCACTTGTGTGTTCAAGCAATTTGGCAATAAAATTACCGTTTTTTGAATTCCACATATTTGCAACAAAGTCATTTCCCGCAGTCAATAGATATTCGCCGCTATAATCAAAATTAGCTGAATTCAAAGGGACAATTGAAGTGTCGTGAGAAACCGAATACAGTGTATCTCCTGTTTCATAGTCCCAAACCAGTGCTTTACCAAACCAACTTGCAGTAACAAATAACTTCATATCAGCAGAAAAGCTTGCATAAGGAATAACACCATTTCTTGTGTTAAAAGTTTTGATTATATCAAGCGTATTACTATCATAAAAATTCACTATACCAATATTATTGGTTGAATAAATTATTGAACCGTCGGGACTATAATTAGCAAACCATAATTCCGCATTATTGCAACATATTGTATCTAATGGCTTACCGGTGTTCGAATCCCAGATAATTATGCTTTTGTCCGAAGAGGCTGTAACAATTTTTGAGCCATCAGGACTAAAATTTGCAGACCTGACGGTATGATTGTGTCCTCTTAATGTTCTTAAGGAATCACCTGTCCGAACATTCCAAATTATAGCAGTTGAATCTTCGCTTGAAGTTACAGCATATACATCAAACTGGTCAATAGCAGCGGAATTGACAAACCCTGTGTGTCCTCTTAATTTGAAAATTTCAACTCCATTGTTTGAATTCCATATTCTCGCCAAACTATCCTTGCTTGCTGTTATTATAAGGTCACCTTCTTTATTAAAATTTGCAGAATTAACGCTTGAATAATGATGCAAATCAATTGTTTGACCTATATTGTTTGGCCATAACTGAACAACACGAACCAGACAGGAATCGCTTGGTTTATCAGGGACAATCCAGCGATATTCAAGTCCAACCATATCTTTTGCCAAAGTATCCCAGGTCTGTCCGTTATCAATTGAATATTCAAGCTGAATGACATCGGCTGGGAGTAATCCTGTCCATTTTACGTTGAATGTATCTCCGACCAGAAGCTTCTCGCCGCAATTTGGTGAGAGTAATGTCAAAGTCCTTTCCTTTGGTGGGGTATTTGGATACCCTCCAGTTATATAAAGAATTTTTCCTTTACAAGCATCACTATTGATTCTCAAGCTATCAAAAACAATGGCTGAATCTGTAGGAGTAAACTTAATCCTTATTGTGTGTGCTGAACCGTTCCTTAATAATTTGGGGGTGCTTATATTGCCGGAGTCAATAACAAATCTGGGATTGTTAATATTGAAAGAACTGATATTTATGTCCCCGTTTTTTGCAATGAAACTAACATTTAGACTTTTGTTTAGTCCAGGAGGGACTGCACCAAATCTTAAAAAAGGTGGTGTTATTTCGAGTGTAACTTTAAATTGATCTTTTATCTTTTCCGAAAATTTTGCAATGCTGCTGTCTTTTTTGTTTATAATTTCTATATTATTGACATCTTCACAATTTAGCTCATTTATCCAACTTAGGGTACAGGGTTTATAATTTTTTGAAATATACATAAATGTATTTATGGCATTTTTAATTGCTATAGAGTCGCTTACACCTTCGAACCAAAAACCACCGCTTTGTTTTGCGATTGCTTTAATATCGTTTGATAAATGATTTCCAATACAAATAGAATATATTGAAATTTCATAGGCATTGGCGGAGTTGACAATTTGAGAAACATTTGCAGATCCTGCCCCATCTGTTATTAATAAAATAATTTTTTTATTCATACCTTTCTTAGCTATTGAAATAGAACCAGTCGGTTCAGACAAAAAGCCAGCGTCATAATTTGAACCACTTTTATTATTCAATGAGTTTATAGTATTGGTTAAAATGCTCTTATTGTTTGTAAATTCCCGATTGAGATAACTGATAGCATCAAAGCTCGATATTGCTATTTCCGAAGCAAAATTCATTTTTTCTATGATTTGATTAGCAATTTTTTTGGATGTAAGAAAATTTTTCTGAAGGCTATCGAAGCTTGAAATTGATAAATCTATCATCAAAACCAGAGAGATATTATCCAGTGGATTTTGATTCGGACAGGAGTATTCTGCTATTATTTGTTCTTTATTATTACTAAAAATTTGAAAATCACCTTTCGATAAACTATTTATTAACTGATCGTTCTTATCAAAAGAAAAGAGCTTTATTAAGACATTAGGATATTTACTGAAATCCTTTTCGGTAATATATAAAGAGGACCAAAGATTAAAAATTGAAAAAAAAAT